>NZ_ANAH02000012.1 GCF_000335475.2 Cystobacter fuscus DSM 2262
GGCAACTGCCCCGGTCTACCCGACTCCGACATCTCGCCGCCTACCGCCTACAAATCGTCTGACACCTTTCTCGGACACCTTTCTCGAGACACCTTTCTCAGGGACATCTCGCCGCCTACAAATCGTCTGACACCTTTCTCGAGACACCTTTCTCGCCTACAAATCGTCTGACACCTTTCTCGGACACCTTTCTCGGGACACCTTTCTCGGGTGGCGCGTCGTAAGGCAGGACACGTGGGGTTCAAGACGCCGTACCCATCGGAGCCGGGAGGAATTGGCCACGGTGACGAGGTCGCGAGACGGGTGCATGGTGCCCGCCGACGTGGGAGCCTGGCGAAGTTGGCACCCCCCGCTTCCGTCGAGTTCCCCCCTGGATGATCCGCGCCCCACGTCGGGCTGATCCGCTCGCGGGGCAGCCAGGTAAGCGGGACACCTCGTTTTCTCATGAACTGGCAGAAGCCTTGCAGGTGAGACAGCAACTTCACGAGGCGGAACACGATAATCCTTTGTTTCTCGATACCAGGAGGAAGTATTTTCCTGGTCACCCGAGCGAAATCGCTCTTGCTCTCAGGTTGCTCCCATGCCCGTTCGCGGTCCCGCTTCTCGGCCCCCCCCGCTGCCGCCCAGGCCCACGACGACGGCGGCGAAGCCGACCACCCCCGCGCCCACGAAGCCAACGGCGAACAAGCCGGGCACCTCCGAGACCACGAAGCCGACGGGAGGAGCCTCGACGAAGCCCACGGGCACGGCGGCACAGGCGGTTTCCAGCGAGAAACCGACCGCGGCAAGCACCCAGGCCGCTCAGGGCAAGCCGAGCCGCCTGGATAGTGCGATGGAAAAGCCCACCACCAACTCGGCGCAAGTGGCCCAGGCCCTGAGCGGCTCCGGAGGCACGAGCGGAACGGTGCATCCCTCGACCGTTCATGGGAGCTTCCAGCACGCCCTCGCGCAGGCCCAGGAGGCGGATAAGCCCCCTGCCACGGCCCAGGGCTCCTCCACGGGGAAGCCCTCTGCCACGGCCTCCACGGAGAAGCCTCCTGCCACGGCCTCCACGGAGAAGCCTCCTGCCACGGCCTCCACGGAGAAGCCTCCTGCCACGGCCCAGGCCTCCTCCACGGGGAAGCCCAGCACGATGGGGAAACTGAACCAGCTCGCCTCGAGCGCGCTGAACGGCCTGAGCCACGCGGCCAACTTCGCCGATACGGCGGTCCAAGGGTCCCATCTCGCCTCCAATCTGATGGGGAGCGTGAGCCATCTCGCCTCCAGTCTGATGGGGGGCGTGAACCATCTCACCTCCAGTCTGACGGGCGGTGGTTCGACGCATGCGACGCACGGTTTCGAGGGCACGCACCAGGCCCCGGGCTACGGACACGGCGGCGCGGTGGAGCACGGGGCGACCCATGCCGCGTCCCATTCACATCCGGCGAATCTGGCTCACTCGGCGTCCTCCGCCTTCGAGACGGGTCATGCGCTGCTCGGCAACGCGAGCACGCTGGCGGGTCTCCTCCAGGGCGGCAGTGGTGCCCTGGCGAAGGCGGCCGGGCGTTTCGCTCCGGGCCTCAACATCCTCATGGCGGGCATGGACGCCGCCAATGCCGCGAAGACCTTCATGAGTCCCAACGCGACCCTGGGTCAGAAGCTCAACTCGGGCATCACCGCCATGGGCTCCATCGCCGCCGCCACCAACATCCCCGTCTTGGCTCAGGCTGGCGCCACCGCCGCCGCCATCAGCAGCTTGGCTCCCCTGATGGGGTCGTCCCATGGCCACAGGCCGCACGTCGGCGGTTGAGCGGTAGCCTCCCGCCTCGAAAGGAGCCTTCATGGACCCGAACCAGAAATCCGCGCTGCCCACCAAGAAGCCCTTCGCGTTTCCAATGTCCATGCCGCTGGCGCGCAGGGTCGAGAAGGGCGGTCCGGTGGAGCTGCCTCCGGTGACCGCGCCTTCCCTGGAGGGCCTCTCCGTCACCGTGCCCGCCCCGGAGCCCATCACCGCCCAGCAGATCCAGGCGCGCTTCCAGGAGCTGGCACGTGCGTACGCCACCGAGCGCATGCGTTCGCGCACCGAGCCCATTGCCTGGGGCGATGAGGTGCTGGTCAACATCGCGGGGTATTCGAACGGCCGCCTCATTCCCTTCAGCGTGCGCGCCGATGCCTGGATTCCGCTGGCGCCCGCCCCCCTTCTGCCCGGCCTGTACGAGGAGCTGGTGGGCCACTTGCCAGGGGAGAACGTGCTGGTGAACATCACCCTGGGCGAGGACTACCCCGTCGAGGCGCTGCGCGGTCAGCTCGCGCGCTTCGCCGTCCAGCTCCAGGCCGCGCGCGAGGTGAAGTACCCGGATCCGTCGAGCCCGGAGTTCCTCAAGGCCTTTGGCCGGGGGAACACGGTGGAGGCGGCGACGCGTGCCGTGTTGAAGGAGCTGGAGGAGATGACCGTGCGGTTGCTGCAACTCCGGGCCCAGGAGATGGTGCTCGATGAGGTGGCCGCCCGCACGCAGGTGGACATCCCCGAGGCGCTCGTCGACGAGGAGGTCCGCCGCCGCTGGGGCTCGAGCGAGGGCCGCGCCGTGAGCGACCTCAAGCTCACCGTGAAGCAGCAGGAGGAGTCGCTGCAGACGTGGCTGAGTGACGAGCCCACCCGGGCCGCGGCCCGGCAGCGGCTGCGCATCGGCCTGGCGCTGAGCGCCATCTGCGCGCGCGACGGTGTCACCCTCACTCCGGCCAAGGTGCAAGAGGTCATCCAGGCCGAGGCCACCGCCCTTGGGGTTTCGCTGGAGCAGGCCATCGCCGCCCTGCGCGAGGATCCGCAGCAGTACGCCCGCATCGATCAGGTGGCCTGGCACCTGATGGCGGTCGGGTACGTCATGAGCAAGGCCCAGGTGCGCTTCGCGGGCGCCTGATGACAAGACCCTGCTGCCTTGACGGGCCTACCCCTCAGCAGGTCGAGCTGTTACCGGCCAACCGAGGCCCTCTGGCTCGCCACCACCCGCTCCACCGCTTCGCGAACGGGTGGGGGGAGCCGCTGGTAGTCCGGGCCGATGTCCTCGGCGAAGTCCACCCGGTAGCGGCTGGTGCGCTCGCTCAATGCGGGGAGCCATGCGGTGTGCAGGGTGTAGGGCAGTTGGAAGCCCTCCGCCCCGAGGCGCGCCACGGGCCCCTCCGACAGCCGGTCCGCGCGGAACAGCCACACCTCCGTGTCCCGCTCGCTCCAGACGAGCACCTGCAGCCAGCCCCCCGCCTCCCCGGGAATCCACGTGGGCGAGGACGCGATGCGCCCCGCGTCGAGCGTGTAGCCATCCGTCACCCGCATGCCCTCCAGGTCCACCCGGACGAGCGTCGAGGGTTCACGCTCCCGGGGCATCCGCTCCACGGGCACGACGCGGTAGGGATGGTCTCCGTAGAGGTTCAGCATGCGCCGGGTGAGGGCGCCCGGCTCGAAGCCCGAGTAGGTGAGCCAGGCGACACGGTGGGCACGCAGCGCGTCCGGCCGCTGGTCACGCGCGAAGAGACCCAGACCCCACAACTTGGGGTCCAGCACCTGGGCGTGAGACTCCACCTCGCCGCTCTCCACGTGGATGACGTACCGGCCGAAGGGATTGAGGTCCGCCTGGGTGAAGAGGCCATACAGGGAGGGGTCCACGGGCTCGCCGGAGAAGGCATTCACGTCCCCGGGCGCCACCACCGTGGGCAGCTCGACGGAGTTGGCGTGCGCGAGCCACAGGCAGAGCCGCTCCCCATCGTCGTCGTAGTCCGCGAAGATGTGCGCGCCCTCGAGCGGCACGCGCACCACGCGCGCCTCCACGTCGCGCGCCCCGTCCAGGAGGTCGCGTTTGCGCACGATGGCGATGTCCGTGTAGGGCTTCTGCGGCCGCGTGCGGGGCAGGCCCCAGCGCTCGCCGGGCTCCTGGGGATAGACGGCGGAGTCGGTCCACACGAGGAACGAGCGCGTGGCGAGCACCTCGTGGGTGTACTGGGCGAACGAGAGTCCGCTCACGTGCCAGCGGTGCACCGCGCCCTCTCCATCCCAGCGGCACAGCCAGGTGTCCAGCTCGCTCCAGGCCAGCGAGGTGCCCTGCCGCGGCATGCTCGTGGTGTTGAGGGTGTACAGGCGCGACTCGAAGGGATCGAAGAACGGGTGCGCCGGGGTCTGGACGAGTGGCTGGACGACGCCGGGGACGGAGACCTTCCACTCGCGAAGGGCTCCCACGGGGGTGAGGAGCGTGAGCGCGCGGGGATCGAACTCCACCGGGCGGCCCGCGTCGAAGGTGGCCAGCATGCGTCCGTCCTGGATGGGCACCAGGGCCGTATTGGCGGCGTTGGGAACGGGTCCGAACAGGGGCGGAAAGCGGGGGTCCTTCAGGAGCTCCGGGGGCAACTGGGAGAGCACCTGGAGTCCCTCGGTCATCAGGTGTCCGGTATGCCATGACAGCCCGTGCTCTCCGGGGGCCAGGTCCAGGCGGTGGACGGCCCCGGGTCCGAAGAAGAAGGGCAGACCGGGGAGTGGCGTGGGCCCGACGACGAAGGTGTGGCCGGAGAGCCCCGAGGGCCAGGCGCCTTCCCGCACGTCGAGCGAGCGCGTGCCCGGAGGCAGACCGGGGGAGCGCATCATCTTACCGGGCACGGACATGGGACCTCCTGGGGTGGTGAGGAAGCTTGGTCATGATCCCAGAGCGCGACCCGGAGAGCGCAAGTCCTTCCCAGGTGCCTTGCTCACCTTGCATCCCACCGAGCCCCGGACGAGGGCGGCGGGTCGAGCGGCTCGCCGCCGAGGCTGGAGCATGTCGACGACTACTCCGTCATCCAGGACGGCCAGGGCGCCAATGACTGCACGGGCTATGGCATGTCGCCGGGATGGTCGGCGGCAATTGGAGGGGCGCTCTCCCTTCTTCTCTGCTGGGCTCGCCAATACTAGAATCCTGTGTGGCATGAGCCCTACCACTCTCGCAACCGGGCAGCTCGTCAAACGGGTGCTGGTGCTGTACCTCACAGTGACAACCGCCTGCTCCTCCCATACCGAAGCAACGAGGGACGACGTCGAGCCCTCCAGGGCGGAGTTCTCGTGCGGCATGCCCGCAGAGGGGGCTTTCCTCAAACCAGCGTTACCGCTCGCTCGTGTGGAAATCCCACCCGAGGGCGGTGTCCGGCTGTACCTTCCACAATTGGATGTAGAACCCTCGTACCAGCAGTTCACTCGGGAAGATGCCCGGCGCATCCTCCAGCAGTTCCATGAGAACCTGGCCGAGTTGAAGCAGCGCAAGCGGTGGGTGGCATCCACGGGCACCTTGCTCGCCTTGGCACAGGAGCCGGACTCGGTGGAGACGGTTCTCTTGATGGAGTACACCGATCGTTACGGTGAACCCAGCCTCCCTTTGCCAGACTCCCTGCGCAAGAGCCCTCTGGTCATGGCGCTGTGGCTCTCCCCCAAGTACATGCCGGAGGGCATTCGCGAGGGCGCCGAGGAACTCTTCCGCGACCCGGCATTCCTTGCCGGAGTCGCTGTCTCCCTGGTGGCCTACGTCACGTCATGGGCAGCACCCGAGCCGCTGTTCACGAAAACCTTTGCGGTAGCAGCAACGGTCGTGCTCGTGTCAGCCTTTTCCCTGGCCGAACTGGCGCATGCTGGCGGAGCCGCTCTGAAGCTGTACCAGGCAACGCGCGGCATTCATACACTGGAAGAGGTGGAGGAGGCGGCAAGGTACTTCGGTCGGTACGCAGGAGGGGTGACGCTGCGGGTAATGGTCACAGTGACAAGCTGGGGAGTGGCCAAGGTGGCGCCGAAGCCACTCCCGGGTGGGCTGGAGCGGACGTGGGCAGGGCTCAAGGGCCTGCTCCGGTTGCCCCAGCGTTTCGTCCTGGCGGAGGGGGCGGAGCTTGTCAAAGCCGCCACGTCGAGCACGGTGCGCGTGGGCGTGAAGCAAGGAGTGCTCCTCATGGCGGGCGTGGCCACGGGCGCTACCGGTGCCTCGCTCCGCTCCGCATGCGGCGATGGCGTCTTCAATCTGCTCGGTTACACCTGGCATCACCTCGCGACGAACAAGAACAGGATTTCAGACTCACGAGGAGGCCCCTGGACGCCGCTCTTTGAAATCATCTTCGCCAAGGCGGGAATGAGCCTGGAGGATGCCGCGAACAAGGTCTATCTGCTGAAGCACGCGGGACCCCATTCCGAAGCGTACCACACAGAAATCTTCGAGCGCATCAGTAGGGCCGTGCGAACGTGCCCGAACAAGGACGCTTGCAGGGTCGAGTTGACAAGAGAGCTCAACAAGATCGCAGACGAAGTCTGCTCCCCGGGCTCCAGGCTCCACCGATTGGCGACCACGCCATGAGTTCCTGCCAAAGAGAGCTACTTGCGATATTATAAACTTTCAAACGACATGCGCATCCTGGACCGATGGACGTTTGGCGATCCAATGGATGGAGATGGTCAGGAACTCTGGCATGGGCATCTGACCGAAGGGCTGCCCATCTCGGTGCGGGAGCCCCTCCGCATCGGGCTGTATGCCCCTGGGCGCCCGCTGGACTTCTCGACCACCGCGCTCTGCGTCCCTATCATCCACGGCAAGGTCAAAGAGCTCCTCGAGCAGCTTGGGTTGGACGGCCAGATGCAGTTGTTTCCCATCACCGTCGAAGGGCAATCAGCGCCCCATTACCTGTTGAACCTGCTTCGAGTCGTTCGCTGTATCGACGATGCGCGATGTGAAGAGGTTGCGTATCGAACCGCTGAGGACGGCTATGAGGACGGAATCGGTGAATACCGTAATGTGGTCGGCATGCGCATCGACCCGAGCAAGGTGGGGGACGCCGAGATATTCCGCCCGTGGGGCTGGCAGACGAACATCATCGTTTCCGAGCGAGTCAAGCGGGCCATGGAGGAGTCCGGGATGACAGGTGCGCGCTTCACGGAGGTCTGACGGACATTCCCACCAGCCCAATCCACCCATCGCCCCACCTGACGTGCGAGTGGCCAAGCCAGTGGCACCCCGGGCGGGCCAGCCAGAGCAACGTCACTGGCTCAAGCCCGCCCGCTTCAGCTCAGGGCTCGATGGATTGTGCTGGCTTGCCTTCCCGATCTCGGTCCTTCGAGATGGGCAGGTAGCACTTGCCCTTGTACTCGGCCTGGACGTCCTTCAGACAGGGCGGACGCCGAGCTACTTCGAACCAACATCCCCCGTTGATTTCCACCTCATCGAGTTCGGGATAGCAGGGCGCGGTCGATTGATTCCGGAAGGGCTTGCTGGGCATGGGATAGGCGATGGCCGCCTTGCCCGGGCGAGTCGAACCGCCCAGATTCGTCGCATCAGGCGAGGGGCGTACTCCAGTCTCCCTGGAGGATGATGCGTGCCACGGGCCGATGGAACCGCGCTCGGAGCAAAGCCAGACACCGAGCCCCAGTGAGAGCACGACGAGGGCCGCGAGCGCCAGCCCGCGTCCGAAGCGCGGCTCCTGGGCTGCCGGAGGCGGCGCCGAGGGCATCGCGTGCGGTCTGGGCCTGGAGGCGACATGGGCTCGCACCTGGGGGTTGTCCTCCACGCGTGTGACCGCCGCGCTGGTCAGCACGAGGATGTTGGCCACGTCCGAGAGATCGAGTGGAGCGGGAGCCTCTTCCACCTTCACTGCCACGGTGGACCACCTCGGGTCGAAGGCGAGCTGGACGCGCACGGGCCCCTCGGGCTGCCAGTCCACGTTGGCGCCAGGCTGAAACAGGAGCACCGGCGCGCCCGTGCCCTCCTGCCAGGCCTCGTAGAGCCGCCCCAGGCCCGCTCCCAGTTCGTCATGGCTCGCGCCGAGGTAGAACGAGCCCAACCTGTCACGCGTCCAGTGTTTCTCTTCCGCCATGTGCCGCTCCTTTCCCTCGTACGCAAGCGGAGTTGACCTCTGAAGTCAACTGCCTTGGAGGCTCCTGTCGGGTTCGATTCGTCACGCGCGGGCGCGCAGCCGCGCCACGTGGGCGGAGATCTCCCGCAGGGCCTCCAGGTGCGCGGGGGACCAGTTCGTGGGCGCGCTGGCCGGGTGAAGCTCCGTGTCGTGCTCGTCGCCCAGGCCCGCCGAGCGTGAGGCGCGCACCCGCTCCATGATCTGCTCGCGCAGGACGCTGGGGGCTTCGACGCCCTGGAGCAGTCCGACATGGCTGGACTGCTCTGGCTGTTGGTGCGGGCCGCTGCCCCCACCGCCGGCTGTTTCGATCACCAGATCCGAGAAGCCGAAGAGCCGCTGGAGCGGACCCTGGGTGATCTTCACGTTCTGGACGTTGTCGAAGGTGATGGTGGTCTCGTGGATCGTCCACACGCCGCGCCGGATGCGCAGGGCGCGGTCCGACAGCACATACCACGTGGTGTCGTAGCCCAGGTGGAGGGACACATAGCTGGCGAGGCTCATGCCAAGGATGACGAGGAACACGGGCACGAGCACCGCCACCGCCAGGCCCGGGCGTGTGATGAGGATGACGAGGCCCCCGGCGGAGATCGGGAGCAGCGTGGCGAGCAGGCCGATCCAGAAGCCCACCTTGCGGTAGCGCAGCCAGCCGTCGCATGGGCGCATCGCCAGGACCTGGCTCCCGGGTAGGGCCGGTGGCTGGCTCGGCACGTGGAACAGCTCCGTCAACACGGCCCAGACGCCCTGGTAAACCCACGCGGAGGCTTGTCTCGTGAGCGGCGCTTTCATGAGGAAGAATCCCCTCGGGACGAGGGCGCGCCGGCGATGACCGCCAGATCCGCCGCGATGCGCCGCAGCAGGACGAGGGCCTCGTCCGAGGGCGCCGCGGGAGCACCCGCGAGGGCGGGCGGGGCGCCGGGCTCGGCGAGTCCCCGGGCGCCGCGCATCTTCGTGTAGAGGAAGTCACGCAGTTGCTCGAACTCGAGCAGGCCGTCGATCTGCATCTCGGGGGTCGCGCTGCCGCTGGCGGTCTGGATGCTGACGGTCGCCAATCCCATCCAGCGCTGGAGGATGTTCCGGGTGACGTGGATGTCCTGGATGCGCCGGTAGGTGAGGTGGATCTCCCGCCGGAACAGGATGCCCCAGCTCATCGACACCCCGTCCTCGCCGAACGAGTACTTGAGCGTCTCGTACCGGAAGAAGTTCACGAGCCAGACGACCGGAAAGGCGGCCAGCGCGGCCAGCGACACGAGGGTGTAGTAGCGCAGCAGCACGGGGGCGGGCCGGGTGATTCCGCGTGGATCGAAAGGAGGCGGGGAGGTTGGGGCCATCGTGCGCGAAGCGTACCCCTCTTCAGGGGGCGGTATGCGCGGCGAGCCACTGCTCCGTCCGGGCCGTCTCGGGGTGTCCGAGCCGTTGCCAGTAGGTATGGGCCTCGGAGGCCAGTTCCCGGGCGCGCGTGGGGGCGGTCCCGAGACTCCAGAGCGTCTGGGCCAGCTCGAATTGCACCTCGGCGCGGGAGGACTCCTGGGCCCGTGTCAGGGTCAGGGCGCGCTCGAGCAGGGGGAGGGCCTCGGAGGCGCGGCCCTGGAGCCGCCGCAGGTGCCCCATGCCGAGCAGGGAGTCGGCGATGCTGGGGTGCTCGGCGCCCAGGACCTTCTCCTTCAGCGCCAGCGCCTGTTGCTGCCACTCTTCGGCTTCCGGGTAGCGTCCCAGGTCCGCCAGCACGGAGCCCAGGAGGGTCAGCGGCTCGGTGCGGAAGGGATGCTCGGGCCCCAGTTGCTTGTCGATGAGGGCCAGTGTCCGCTCCAGGGGGGCGAGGGCCTCGCCGGGCCGGCCCAGCTTCCAGAGCACCATGCCCCGGCTGATGAGGGCGTGGATCAGATAGGGATGCTCGGGGCCCAGCACGTCCTCCCAGAGCTCCTGGGCTCCCTCGATGTGCTTCAGGGCCTCCGCGTAGGCGCCCCGCTGGATCAGGGCGATGCCGATGTTGCTGTGGAAGCCCGCGATGTAGGGGTGCCGGGGCCCGCGCACCTGTTGCCACAGCGTGATCGCGCGCTCGAAGCTGGACTGGGCCTCGTCGTAGTGGCCGTCGCTGTTCCACAAGGTGCCCAGGGCATTGAGGGCCTCGGCGCGGGCCAGGGCGTCCTCGGTGCGCGACGCGGCCGCGGAGGTGATCAGCGTCAGGCCCTGCGCCTCCTGGTAGCGGCCCTGCCGGTCGCCCACCAGCAACGTCAGCAGGCCCCAGGCCCGGGCGTGCAGTGCGTCGTCCCGGCCTTCGGCGGCCAGGGGAATCGCCTCGCGGACGCGGTCCTCGGCGCGCTTGAACTCCCCGGCGCCCTCCAGGTTCTGGGCGAGCTGGTACAGGGCCCTCGCGCGCAGTGGGGGGTAGGGCACCTCGGCCACCCGGGGCAGCAGCGCCTCGCCGAACGTGATGCCCTCGGCGTACTTGCCGGCCTCGTAGAGCGCCTCCAGCTTGTCCACTTCGTTCTGGAGGGACTCGGCCTGGGCGCGCACCCGGGGGTCCTCCGGGGGAGGCACGGCTGCCGTGAGCACCCGGGCATCCGCGCAGTACTCGAGCGGGGGCAGACCCTGGGCGGCCTCCACGGCGCGGGGCAGCAGCTCCGCGTCCGAGCCCCGGCCGAGCAACCCGGTGAGCGCGCGCAACCGGCCGCGTGCCCGCTCCAGGCAGTATTCCTTCAGGACCGTCAGGCTTCGTGGCTCTCCGGCCTGGTCGCGAGCCGCCTCGCACGCCTCGGTGCTCATCCGCGTCCAGATGCGGGTGTAGCCCTCCAGCGTCTGGAACACGCGTTCGGCGGTGGCGGGCGCATAGTCCAGTCGAGTGCCTTCCAACGCCTGCCGCACCCGCTGCCGCACGGAGTCGTCCCAGATGCCGGCCAGCTCGCGCTCCAGGTGGGCGCACTCCGGCCCCTCGTCGCGTTGTTGCATCCATCCCCCGGCGGCCAGCGCCGCCAGTCCCAGTGCGGCCGAGACCCGGACAATCCGGCTCAGCCGCTCGCGGCGCCGGACGTCGGGATCATCCGACAGGGCCTCGAGCAGTGTGGACATGGAGGCGGGGCGCTGGAGGGGATCGACGGACAGGCCCTGGAGGACGGAGCGCATCACCCACGCGGGCAGGTGGGCCGGAGGGGGGTTGATGCGCCCCTCGAAGCGGGCCCGGGTGCGCTCGACGTCCGAGTCGCCCACGAAGACGGGCTGGCCGCAGAGCTCCTCGTAGAGGGCCACGCAGAAGGAGTAGACATCGCCGCGTGCGTCGGCCGGGGCACCGCGCAGGATCTCGGGGGCGAGGAAGCGGGGGGTGCCCACGACGAAGCCCGCGAGGGTGAGGTCGGAGTCCCAGGCACCCGGGCGAGAGGAGGAGGGCGGGGAGGCTTCGGCGAGGGCCTGGGTGCGCGCCACGCCGAAGTCCGTCACGCGCACGCGTCCGTCGCGGCCGACGAGCACATTGTCGGGTTTGAAGTCGCGGTGGATGAGGCCGGCCTCATGGGCGGCGGCCAGTCCGCGCCCCGCGGCGAGGAAGGAGTCCAGCACCTCTCGCCAGGGGCGGGGCCGCTCCTGCATCCACTGTCGCAGCGTCTGCCCCTCGACGTACTCCATGGCGATGAAGAACGAGCCATCCTCCAGGCGGCCCGAGTCGTAGACGGCCACGACGTTGGGGTGGTTGAGGCGGGCCATGGCCTGGGCCTCGCGCACCATGCGCAGCTCCGAGCGGGCATCGTCCTCCGGCTCGGTGCGGGCGCGCAGCAGCTTGAGGGCCACGCGCCGGTCGAGCTGGGCGTCATAGGCGGCGAGGACGATGCTCATGCCGCCCTCGCCGAGCGGTTGCAGCACGGTGTAGCGCCCGGCCAGCGTCGTGCCCGAGGCGGGCACCTCGCGGGGGATGGACTGGGGCCGCTCGGACACCGTCGCCGTCCTTTCAGAGGACTCGAAGGCGCCTTCCTCCTCCGCTGGCCACTCCGTGTCGCTCATCCCGCTGTTCCCCGCGTTGCTGGACATCCAAGTAAAACCGGACGCGCATCCGATACCCGGGGTGAACGGAGGACAAGGGCGGGGACCACCTCCGGCCTCGTGGCGAGGAGGCTCTGTCACGAAGATGACAGTGGGTCCCTGGAACGAGTCGAGGGCCCGGATCCGCCACACGCTCTATTGCATGCCGAGTTCACGGTCCCACTCATACACCATTACCTCCGCCGACAAGCCTCCAGGACCGCTGCGGGATCTTTCCCTGGTGTGCGAATGGAGTTCCGGATTCTGACTGCAGGTAGGGCCTGACGCGAGGAGTACGCTCTTTGCTCTTTACCTTTCAGGTAACAAGCATCAATGTATAAAACATGGGTTTGAGCCGGTCCGAACAGATGTCACGAATCCGAGGAAGGAACACCTCGCCCGAACGACTCCTACGCTCGGCTTTGTGGAGGGCGGGCCTACGTTTCCGGCTCCAATCCCGGACACCGCATGGGCGCCCGGACGTCGTGTTCGCCAAGGCCCGGGTGGCCATCTTCATAGATGGGTGTTTCTGGCATGGATGTCCCGAGCACTATGTCCGGCCTCGCACGCGCAACGAGTTCTGGTCGTCCAAACTCCGCGAGAACGTCGAGCGGGACCGGCGGCAGACGCTCCAACTGGAGGCCCTCGGTTGGCGCGTCTGCCGCTTCTGGGAGCATCAGGTCTTCGAGTCGATGCTCGAACTCGTGGAGACCGTGCGCTCGGCACTCCGGGATGAACAGTGGGCCCCTTACCATTCATGGCGGGTCATCCAGGTCGATGCGCTCCCGGGCGAAGGAGACATGGAGCGGCGCTGGATGGAGGATCTCCGCAGCCCCGAGGTACGGCATTCGGTAGAGGCTAAAAGGAGCACGAAAAAGTGGAAGCGAGCACTCAATCAGTCCGGTAGCACCCTGTAGAAGGAGAGGTAGAAGATGGCGACAAGAGCTCGCTGCGCTATAATCCCTCGTGGCATGGGTCCGAGCATCGCGGCGAAGCTGAAGAGGATTCGAGAGGGAGCATCCCCCCGGATGCTGGACTTGTTCTCCGGCTGTGGTGGGCTGACGCTCGGCTTCGTGAGCGCTGGCTGCACCAGTGTCGGGGGCGTCGAGATCGACAGGGACGCCGCTCGATCCTACGCCTGGAACTTCCACCCCGTACATGGCCAGCCCGATGAGTACCATGCATATCCCAAGAGTGTCGTGGATCACGGGCCACGGGAATTGCTGCATGATTTGGAGGCACGCTCATCTAAGAAGGGAATTGACCTGATCGTAGGTGGCCCTCCTTGCCCGGCATTCACGCGGGTTGGCAGAGCCAAGCTCCGGGAGGTCTACAATCATCCCGAGGCATTCAAGCATGATGAACGTGCGACCCTTTACATTGAGTATCTGAAGTACGTGCGGGAGCTCAAACCTGTAGCGCTTGTCATGGAGAACGTACCAGATATCCTAAACTGGGGTGGCCATAACGTAGGGGATGAAATCTGCAAGTCATTGGATGAACTGGGCTACCGCTGCGCGTATACCCTACTGAACGCCGCAAATTACGGCGTCCCACAGATGCGTGAGCGTTTCTTCCTTGTGGCCATCCACAAGCAGGCGGGTATCGAGCCTGCCTTCCCCACTCCGACGCGACGATACGAGTTCCCATTGGGGTACCTCAGCTCGCGCAAAGTGGCACTGAAGAAAGTTCATTCACCCGGAAACGCCGCAGCGCATTTATGGTATCGCCCGCCTCCGCAGTCCCGCTTGGATGCTCCGCCCCCAGTGAGCGCCGAGCAGGCGTTGGCAGATCTGCCCGAACTCAAAGGGCATCTGAATGGAATGGACCGGCGGGGCCGCCGTAGTCTAGATGGCAACCTGCCCTACGGTGACGAGCCCAGGAATGACTATGCTCAACTCATGCGAACGTGGCCCGGGTACATGGGAGTCGGGTATCTAAGAGACCACGTCACCCGTTGCCTGACCATGCGTGACTATCGACTCTTCGAGCGCATGCGCGCGGATCAAGACTATCCAAAGGCCTACGAACTCGCGGAGCAGTTGTTCACCGACGCTCTCGCCCAACATGAACAGCGCACGGGGGAGGTCCTTCGGCCGAATTCAAGCGAGTACAAGAAGCTCCGTGCTGAGTATGTCCCACCGTATGATCACAAGAAGTTTCCAAACAAATGGCGCAAGATGGCCGCCGATGCGCCGGCCAGAACGCTCATGGCGCACCTGGGCAAGGATACATACAGCCACATCCACTACGACTCAAATCAGGCGCGGGTCATCTCTGTGCGAGAAGCCGCCCGTCTTCAATCCTTCCCCGATGGATTCCGTTTCTCTGGCGCAATGAACACCGCATTCCGCCAGATCGGTAATAGCGTTCCGCCACTCCTATCGTGGGCTATCGCCGATCAACTGCTGCTCCAATTGGAAGCAAAATCAAGGAAGCCCTCTCCAGAGCACAAGCTGGAATCTCCAACGACGCGACGGGCTGCTGTAAAGGTTGCCTGACCACTCATTCATTGCCTATCGAGAAAACGCTGGATGCCCCAGACACCGGAAGTCACCACCTTTCTTCAAGGCTTTCGTGACACCGTCAGTCGGCGGTTCGAGGAAGAGCAGCGAGGCACCGGACCAACCACCCGGGTGGCTCGTGAGACCGCGTTCACGAGAGCTGCGGCCGAGGTTCTCGAGGCTACGGGGGCGCTCGAGGAACTGGACAGCCGCCCTTTTGAGGGGAGGGTCGGTCCTGGATTGGCGAAGGCCAATGGATTCTTCGTTAGCGATGATGGCGATCGACTCGACCTCGCCGTATCCATCTGCTCCCCGTCCGAACAGCTGCCCGATGTGCCTGCACGGGACGTCCAGAAGGCCGTGGACCTGGCTTGGCGCTTCCTCAACGCTGCCCTCAGGGGACTTCATCTGCAACTCGATGAGGAAGATCCGGCATACCCCATGGCGCTCCGGATCCACGAGGTGCGCGGCACGCTGGAGCAAGTCCGTCTCTTCGTCCTCGTAGAAGGCATCGCCAAATCCTTCCGCGGCAACAAGGCAATCCGCCCCACCAAGCAGGGAGCCATCGAGCCGCGCATCTACATCTACGACATAGAGAAGCTCGCTCGCTGCATTGGGTCTGGGCGCATTCAGGAGAGCATTGAGGTCGACTTCCTCGCAGACCACGGCTCCGGGCTTCCATGCCTGCCCGTAGCGGGGAACGGCAACATCAGCGGGTATCTTACGGTCATCCCAGGGACCGTCCTGCACCAGCTCTACGACGAGTACGGCGAGCGTCTTCTCGAGCTGAACGTCCGATCATTCTTGCAGGCGAAGGGACAAGTGAACCGAGGCATTCGCGACACCATCCTTAATGCCCCAGAGCAGTTCTTCGCCTACAATAACGGCCTCTCCGCCATTGCGGAGGAAGTACGCACCGATAGGGATGCAAAGGGTGGTGTGCGTATTACGTGGGTGCGTGGACTGCAGATCGTGAATGGAGGCCAGACCACAGCTTCTGTGCATAGGGCTGGGCGTAAGGACGGTGCTGATCTCTCACAGGTCTTTGTCCAAGCCAAGCTGACCGTGGTGCCGACTTCGCTTGTAGCGGAACTCGTCCCGCGCATCTCCCGCTTCGCCAACAGCCAGAACAAGGTGAACGAGGCTGACCTCTCCGCCAATGAGCCGTATCACCTCGCACTCGAGCGCCTCTCTCGCTCCATATGGGCCCCGGGAGGGCAGAATCGGTGGTTCTACGAGCGTGCACGCGGCCAGTATCAGGTCGCACGGACGAGGCATTCGGGAGCTGATTTGAGGGAGTTCGAGCGAGTCCACCCGGCGTCTCAGGTCTTCACGAAGACTGACGTCGCCACTTTCATCCATTGCTGGGAGGGACGCGCCTACACGGTGAGCCTCGGCGCCCAGAAAAACTTCCGCATCTTCGCAGAAGCCCTCGGCAGTACCGGAACGGTGGCCACGCCGGACGAGCGCTACTTCCAGCGACTGGTGGCCAAGGGCATCATCTTCAGGACCTGCCAGCAACTGGCCCTGAAGGCCAAGCTCGGTGCGTACCGGGCGAACGTCGTGGCCTATTCCGTCTCCTACCTGGGCACACACGCGGGGGCTCGCGTGGACCTTGACGCCATCTGGGCGGAGCAGCGCATCCCACGCGAGATAGAGACGGCGCTTGAGGCGCTCCTCCCACCTGTCGAGAGCGCCCTTCGGCGTGGCGCTGACGGTCGGAACGTCACAGAGTGGTGCAAGAAGGAGGAGTGCTGGGAGTTGGTTCGCTCCCTCGATGTGCCTGCGGCACGACTCCTCGGAGCCTCTGGTCAGCATAAGCCTTCCGGCAAGGCGTTGCCTGGGGCCTCAGCCACGGAGAGCCGCAACACGAAGCCCCTCAAAGACCTGCCGGATCTCGCCAAAATTCTGACGGGCCGGGAGGTGCTCGACCTCCGCCCTGGGGGAGCCATCTGGATCATAGGAGGAGATGAACTGGTGGACCTCATGGAAAAGGTCCGCGCACTCGGCCACAACCCGATGTTCTGCGAGGACGGTACGCGCGCTAGTGGCGGTCGCGCTGCTTGGTACTTGAAGTCACGTTCGTGATGCCCCGGGGAGTGCCAATCCCCACGGCGCGATTCCGGACCCGGACTCCAATACCGAGTGAACGGGGGTACCAGGTAGACAGATTTCTTCGATAGAGTCGGTCCGCCGGCCCCTTTCCCCGGCGCACTGGAGTTTCCGGGGCCGGGCTGAAACAGGCTCCTCTCCATCGCCGATCCCTTTTGGGACATCTGCGCTACGCCGAGAACTTCCAGGATATGGCCTCCGACGACCGAATTCCTCCGAACCCGCGGATGCTCATCCAGGCACTCCGCTCGATTGGGTATAGCCTCGAGCAGGCTGTAGCGGACATCATCGATAACTCGATCAGCGCCAAAGCCCGTAACGTGCTGGTGCGACTGGTCCGTACCGACGAGAGAATCGATCAAGTTCTTGTCGTGGACGATGGCACCGGAATGTCCGAGCACCGCCTTCACGAAGCAATGCGCTTCGGAGCGGACACCGAGAAGTCCCTTGACTCCCTGAGTAAGTTCGGCATGGGTCTCAAGCTCGCATCCTTCAGCCAAGCGACTGAGTTGACGGTCGCCACTCGCAGCGCCGGCAACATCAGCGGTCGCCGCTGGACCGTCGAGAGTATCAGCGATGATTGGCGCTGTGACGCGGTGCCCCGACAGGACACCAGTCGGCTGATGAAGGGCCCCTGGGGCGAGGTCGACCTCTCACGACACGGAACGGTGGTCGCTTGGTCGGGCCTGGACCGCATCCGTATTGGCAAGGGCGGGCTCGACGCAACCATCAAACGGCTTTTCGACCGTCTCACCCTTCACCTGGGGCTCCACTTCCACCGCTTCCTTGAAGATGGCCGGGTGCACATCTGGCTCGATAGCCAGGAGGCAGACGCCCATCCGAACGGCGTCTGCATCGAGGTCGAAGCGCTCAACCCATTCAGTTATGAGCGCTCCGGGGATACAAACTACCCGCGTGTCTTCCCGCTCGACCTTGGCGAACTTGGCGAGTTGGTGATGGAGGCGCATATCTGGCCGTCAAATGCTTCTCAGCGTAGCTACAAGCTCGACAGCGCCGCAAACCGACAGGGATTCTATTTCTACCGCAACGATCGTCTCATTCAGGCAGGTGGATGGAACGACATCCGGGATACAGAGCCACACTCATCCCTGGCTCGCATCGCCATCGACCTGCCGCCAACGTTCGACTCGTACTTCAGCCTAGACGTCCAGAAATCCAGCATCAAGGCTCCCCCCATCTTCATGACTGCCCTTCGGAGCGCCGCGGACGGTAAGAAGACGAAGTTCTCCGAGTACCTCAAGACAGCGCAGGCCACCTACCGCAAGCATGAAAGCACCAACCCGGACAACTTTCCCCTGGTTCCGGTGGAGGGCCTACCTGCCTATCTCCGGGATAACCTCCGGGAGACGCTTGCCCCCAGTGAAAAGCACATCCGCCCAGTGTCCTTCCAATGGACAGATATCGAAGGGGGCGATTTCTTTGAGATTGACCGCGATAATCGTGTCATCCGTCTCAACCGCACATACCGCAATCGGGTGCTTGGCAACCGCCGTCCCTCTGCCGCTGATGCCCCGCTACTCAAAGTGCTGCTCTTCCTCTTACTACGTGACGACATCGATAGTGAACGGGTTTCCCCCAAACAACGCAAATGGCTGGACACCTGCAACCGTGCGCTGACCCACGCGATGAAAGTGCTCCGGACGGACGACGAATGAGCCCGGAGCGCCACATGACCTGGGAGAACTTTTGGGAGACATTCATCGCACCGGGAGTCCCCGCACTCCACCGCGTCCGACATGCGATTTCACGCGACGTAGAGTTTTTTGTCGATACCGATGCCTCGCGCCTGGGGCTGAGAACAGCCACTCCAGTCGACAAACTTGAGGTGGCCAGTCCGCTGGCAGCCATCGAGGTCGGCCTCCGCACGACAGGTGGCACCAATGTGTTGGAGATTGCCACCCGAACTGTCGCCCTCTATCAGCAATTCTACGCGTTCATGATGGACGTTGCCGACCGCATCCAGCTCTCCAGTCGTCAGCCAGCCACCGCTATCTCTGAATCACTGGAGGACTGGAAGGAACTTCTGCGTGAGTCCACGGTACTGAGTGCCGAGGCCCAGACAGGCCTCTTCGGGGAACTCTGGCTCCTCAAGCGACTGCATCAGGCGCACGGAACGCGCGCCGTGGACGCCTGGGTCGGGCCTCTCGGCGAGTCTCATGATTTCCGATACGCCGGGACCGAGTTCGAAGTGAAGACTACGCGCTCCGCTGATCGAGTGCACGTCATCAGCGGATTGCACCAGTTGGAGCCGAGTTCGGGCCGCAGCCTCTACCTTGTTTCCCTGCAGATGGAGCCGATCGGGTCCAATTCGGGTGAATCACTGCCCGACCGTGTCGCGGCCTTGCGAAAAGTGCTCGCCACGTCATCGGAGCAAGCAACTAAGTTCGAGAAGCTATTGAACCGCACGGGATACAGAAACGAAGATGCTGTCCATTATAGGTCAAAACTCAGCCTGCGAACTCCACCCCTGCTCGTCCCCGTCGACCGCAAGTGCCCGCGACTGATCCCGGAGCATGTCCGGAAGGTGCTGGGCGAAGTCCTGGCAGCACGTGTCCGTGATGTCCGCTACCGTGTAAATCTCTCTGGACTCGGTTTCGAGGACGGAACGCCAGAGTTCTTGCGGATGCTGCCCTGATCCACTTGTTTCCCTGAGGAGACCATGTCACCGGACGAAATGCTCTCTGTCGTCAGAACCGCGCTCAGCACCATGGGCGAGAGCCTGCAAGATCTTGGTCCACAGCCACTTGAGGTGGAACTCCGTGAGGCAGCACAAAAGCGGAGGTTGACGTGCCCTGCCGACGGCATGAGGCGCTTCACCGGAGAGCTGCTCTCCGAGGATGCAAACTCACCTGCACGCAACCTCTTTGCTCGCCACCTTCACCGATGGGATTATCTCAATGCTGGCTGGTCGGCAGGGACATCACCGAACACGCACGAGCGGCGCCAGCATATCTACAGACTCCTTTCCGTAGACGAGAAATTCAGGAAGCAGTGCGACCTCCTCATCCCGGCACGCACGGACGTCGAGGAGCCCACTGTCATTGCTGAGAATCATGAGCCTTGGTACACGCCCGAGCGGAAGGCGCGGCACACCTTCTACTGGGATGCGTACAAACAATATCTGCGCGAACTGAACGGGTGGCCCGAGGCGAGCGTCATCGACCTCGATCAGACCACCGATCAGGTCGTCGAGCGCCTGAGCGACCCCGAACAACGACAAGTGTACCAGACCAAGGGCCTTGTCATCGGCTATGTCCAGAGCGGGAAGACGGCGAACTTCACAGCGGTCGTCGCCAAGGCCGTGGATGCAGGCTACCGACTCGTCATTGTCCTCGCAGGAACCCTGAATGTCCTAAGGGAACAGACACAGCGGCGGATCGACAAGGAACTCATTGGTAAGGAACTCATCACCCTGCATCCCGACGAATTCGGTCGGCATGATTATAGTGATGACACCGAGTGGAAGAACTTCATCTCCCATGGAGAGCTTCCGAGCAAGCTGGATGCATTCGATTGGCAGCGCCTCACAGGGTCGAAGGAGGACTACAGGAGCCTGCACCGTGGCATCGACGCGCTTGAGTTCCATAAGGTCATGAACGGCCGCCGCTACAATGATCCAGTCAATCTGCACCCATCCCGGGCGCGGCTGATGGTCGTCAAGAAGAACCCTGCCGTCCTGAAACGGCTCGCACGCGACCTTGCTGCGCTCCGTGGGAGGCTAGATGAGGTACCAGCGCTCATCATTGATGATGAGTCGGATCAAGCCTCTGTGAACACGGTGAAGCCAGGAAGTGCTCGCGACCGGACCGGGACGAACAAGGCCATCGTAGGACTGCTCAAGGCACTGCCCAGGGCCCAGTATATCGGCTACACGGCCACTCCCTTCGCGAACGTCTTCATCAACCCAGACGATGCGGAGGACATCTTCCCGAAGGACTACATCGTCTCGCTTGACCGGCCCGCTGGATACATGGGCGTGGCAGACTTCCACGACCTCAATGGTACGACGCCGGAGGGCTTTGCCTCGAAGGAGCGCGCTTTTGTGCGTGGCGTGGAGGGCGACGATGATGAGGCACAAAACCTACTCCGAGCCATCGATAGCTTCGTGCTTTCGGGTGCCATCAAGCTCTTCCGGACCGAGACTCGTAGTGATCTTCGCTTCAAGCACCACACGATGCTCGTTCACCGGTCCCACCAAATGAAGGACCACGAGGATGATGCGGAACTCGTACGGAAGACCTACGATGGTGCCGCATATCATGGCGCTGGTCTGCTGCGATTGAGCAGGCTCTTCGAGGAGGACTTCCTTCCTGTCCATAAGAAGCAGGAACCCGGCCTTCCGATGCCCGACTCATTCAAACAGCTCAAGCCCTTCGTGGCCCGCTGCCTCAAGGCCATTGGCGCGAATCCGGTTGGAATAGTCAACGGAGACCTCGCCAACAAGGATCAGACACCCAACTTCGATAGGGAAAGCGTCTGGCGCATCCTCGTTGGCGGCACGAAGCTCTCTCGTGGATATACCGTGGAGGGGCTGACAATCAGCTATTATCGTCGGCGTGTGAAGAACGCTGACACACTCATGCAGATGGGCCGCTGGTTCGGTTTTCGGCGTGGCTACCGAGATCTGGTCCGCCTGTTCATTGGGAGGAGCGAGCCGGACGGCAAGACGACTCTGGATCTCTACGAGGCCTTTGAGTCTATCTGCCTTGACGAGGAGCTCTTTAGGAAGAAGCTCCAGTTGTACTCGAGAGAGCGAAATCCACCACTGACGCCGAAGCAGATTCCACCACTGGTGCCCAGTTATCTCCTTCTACCGACATCCCGCAACAAGATGTACAATGCCAAGTTGCTGTCGGAGAATCTCGGTGGCCAGTTCGTTGAGAGCACGCTCGCTCCAAAGGTCCCCTGCGCGACAAACGAGAAATTGGTCCGGCAGTTGCTTGGTGAGCGCCCCTTGGAAAAGGTCGACTTGGGAACTGTGTCCGATGGAAAGACGGTCAAGTTCCCAGCCTGGGTGGCGCTCCTCGACAAAAGCTCAATGCTCAGGTTTCTCAAGAGCTACAAGTGGTCTCGTGACCCGAAGTTAGACCCTGTCTGGGAGTTCATCGGTGGCGGAATGGGAGACCCCAACATCAACGACTGGCTCTTCCTCGCTCCCATAGCGGAGTCCAAGAAAACGGAAGGCGAGACCTGGACATCCGGAGAGTACAAATTTCCGGTCGTCCACCGTGGGCGTATTGGGGATGGCAGCGAACGCTTCAAGGCGTACAGCACCCCAGACCACCGCGCGGTAGCCACTGCTCTATCAGGCGTCGGAAACCTTCCCTGCATTGGGCCCGCCGCTGAGCGATACCAGAACTCAAGCCGGGCCATCATTCTCTTCTATCCGTGCCGAGACACCAAAAAAGAAGACAAGAACGAAGTGACCATGGGGTTCTCTCTCCTCTTCCCAAAGAACAAGCTCATCCATCGATTCTTCTTCACCGTGCGCGACAAACACAATCCTGACGCTGTGGTTGTCGACGATGACTCGCCGCCTCCCCAGTCCCAGCGGCGATCACGTGGAGACGCCGCCACACGAACCCGTCGAACGGCGCGCTGAGTTCTTGCCGCACCTCGATGCCGCCGAAGCCGATCACGCCCTTCCCGGCAACAAAACTCCCATCCGTCGCCCCTCACCGTGCGCCGACAGGCAGGGGGGAGGGCGCGGCGCAGTTTGGCGGCCAGCATGTCCGGGTTCATGGGACGGGAGAGGACGTCATCCGCGCCCGCGTCGAGCCCGGCCGCGACCAGGCGAGTGTCCTCCGGGGCTTGAGCACGAAGAAGGGCAGCGAGGCCATCCGCTCGCTGGAGTGCAGGGGGCGGGTGAGCGTGGCGCCATTCCCGTCCAGCAGGTACGAGGCCACCACGAGCGCCTGACCGCCCTGGGCCAGCAGCACCCGGGCATCCTGCGGTCCCCGCAAGCACCACCCAGACTCCATCGGCGAGAAGGCGCGCCTGGAGCGCCGAGGCTAGCTTAGGGCAGTGTCCTCCAGCCGCGCGAGCAGTTGACCCTTCTTCACCCGCTGGCCTGCTCGAAGCATGGCGGCGATGCGATGCGCCTGGAGCGTGCCGGAGAGGATGGGGGGCGTCACTGCGGATGCGTGGCTCCACCTTCACCTCGTCCTGAGGACCGAGCGCCACGGGGGGCTGGGCCTGGGCTTGAGGTGCCGCTGGCTCGGCGCGCCTCCCCGCCCGCAGCCCAGCCCGGCGAGCAGCCCCAGTACTACGAGGACGGCAGTCATGCCTGCTCCCCTCGGTGCGTACCGCCGCTCCCCGAGGCGTCTGGTGCTCGCACTCACCGGGTGCACCTCCTAACACACAGCGTTGGTGATGTGCATGAGAGGCCTCCTATGCACTCAAGCTTCCTATGCACTCAAGCTGGGGATGGCGGCCGATCCCCTGAGTTCTATCACGGGGCCGTCCGCCATACCCCTCGAGAGGTATAGACCCCGGCGGTGGTTTGCTCAGGATTCGGTTCTGGTACAACCGCTGTCACACGTTCTGTCCGCACCGGTGAAGCAATGTCGGAGGTCGAAGTCATCGTCTACCGAGGGGGAGCAGTCGTCGACAGGGTGTCTCGGCCCCTGCGGAAGTTGGATGGCAAGCCCGCCGTCACCTATCGGAAGCAGCTGCACACGCTGGTGGGCGGCAACTCGATCTTCCTCGACGGCCTCTCCGAGGTCGAAGTCGTCGTCCACCAGGGGGGAGCGGTCGTCGACAGGGTGTCTCGGCCCCTGCGGGAGTTGGATGGCAAGCCCGCCGTCACCTATCAGCGGCGACTGCACGCACTGGTGGAGGGCAACTCGATCTTCCTCGAAGCGCCTGCTGAAACGATTGGGGCGCAAGAAGAGGTTGGCCCACCGCGGAAGAAGGGCTGGGACCCGCTCCAGGAAGAGGTCATCGAGGCCTCTCCCGAGGCGCGGTTGCTGGTGGATGCAGGCCCGGGCACGGGCAAGACGGCCGTGGCTTGCGCTCGTGTCGCCCAGCTGATCGAACGACACGACATCCAGCCGACGCGTATCTGGCTGGTGAGTTTCACGCGCACGGCAGTCCGAGAGGTCCGCAACCGCATCGCCACCGTGCTGGGAGACCAAGAAGCGGCCTACGCCGTGCGGATCGCTACACTGGACTCGCACGCATGGGCCATCCACAGCGGTTTCGACGAGACGGCGAAGATCGCGGGCTCGCACGAGCAGAACATCGATGAGGTGCTGCAGCTCATCCGTGAGGACGACCAAGTCGCCGACTACCTCGACAGGGTCGAACACCTGATCGTCGATGAAGCCCAGGACGTCGTCGGCATCCGCGCGGACTTGGTCACCGCACTCATATCCAAGCTGTCACGAAGCTGCGGCGTGACCGTATTCGCAGACGAGGCCCAGGCCATCTACGGCTTCGCTAACGACACCGAGGCGCGGGCGTGCAAGGTCCGCCAATCGGCTCTCACCGAGAGGCTTCGCAAGGGCGACTACGGGTTCTCCGAGAAGTCGCTCAGGGAAGTCTTCCGCACGGACTCGCCCAGCCTGCTCTCGCTGTTCACCACCACGAGGGCAAAGGTGCTCGCGCCGTCCGAGAACGCCGTCGGCAAGCTAGAGGAACTGCGGCAGGAACTCGAGGGGCTTGCCGATGGCACCGTGCCAAGAATCGAGGAGCAGGAACTGGAGAAGGAGGAGGATCTCTTCGTGCTGTTCCGGCGGCGGGCGGAGGCGCTGCTCGCCTCCTCGTTCCTCTCGAGCAAGGGCGTCCGGCACAGGCTGCGCATGTCCGGCCTGCCCGTGTGCATCCTTCCCTGGGTTGGCGCGTGTCTTGGCGAGCACACGGCCCCCGTACTGACGCGAACGGAGTTCCTCGTCCTGTGGAAGGAGCGCGTGGCGGGGACCCGGTGCGAGGCCTTGAGCGACGACGAGGCCTGGGCACTCCTGGTCCGTCATGCGGGAAGCACGGAGACCGTGGTCCAGATGCGGCGCCTGCGGGCGGTTCTCGGACGCACCCAACCACCGGCGGACTTCTGCACGTCCGAGCTGGGGACGCGGGGGCCGATCGTGGGCACCATCCACGCCTCCAAGGGCCGCGAGGCGGGCACCGTCCACCTGATGATGCCAGCAATGCCCGGCGACGATATGGACTGCGACGAGGAGACTCGCGTCGTATTCGTCGGCGCCACACGGGCCAAGGCCAAGCTCAAGGTCGGCCAGGGATACAACCATCACTTCGCGACGAGCCTGGAATCGGGCCGCGCCTATGTCCTGCACTGCAAGCAGGGCAAGGCGAAAGCCCAGGTCGAGATCGGCCGCGATGGAGATGTCTCCGTCGAGGGCGCGGCCGCTACGTCCCTGTACGCCAACGCCGCGGAGGTCAGAGCGGTGCAGGAGAGGCTGCTGCAGAAGGTGGATGCACCGAGCACCGCGTGGGCCCGCCACAACCCAGACGCCCACTTCACCTACATGCTCCGCACCGTGGATGGGGCCGAGTTGCTCGGGGCACTGACGGAGCGCGTCAATTCCGACCTTTTCAAGGTGGCCGCAGCGGCTCGCGCCAAGGTCAAGGGCGGCAATCGGAGGCCGCCCGACGAGCTCTGGCACCTGCATGTCGTGGGGGTGCGCACGGCGGTACTCGCCCCAGACTCCCCGGAGGCGGAACGACTCCACGCTCCCTGGTCCGCCAGTGGCATCGTGTTGGTCCCCATCGTTCTGGGTTACACGACGCTCACCTTCCCCTATTACCAGCGTTGAGAGACGAACAGCATGGACAGGGAAACCATTGTAGAGCGCCTCGAGCGCGACCTGGTCGGGCCACCCGGCGGCGAAGAGACGCTCTCGGCCCGACCTTCGGACGTCTATCTGACGGGCATCCTCTGGCCTCGCCAGACTCGGATGGGGGCCGAGGAAGACGACCGCCTGGGGGTCGGCTCGGGCGATGAGGACACCGGCGGGCCCGCCAGCGAGGAGGAAGAGGTCTCGTTGGCGGGACTCAGCCGGCCCTGCTCGGCGGGCATCTCGTTCGCGGTCGCTGCGGAGCCGGGGACGCCCGCCGTGAAGGTGACGCTCCGGTGCGCCACCTACACGTCCAGGGAGGCCGAGTCCCAGGCCAAACGGTCCGCCAAGGGCCGTCCCCAGCTGGAGTGGGTCCGCAGGCAGCACATCCTGGAACTCGAGCCCATCCCCTGCGAGAGCGCCTCGAGGGAATTGGATCTCGCCAACCTGCCATCAGGGGTCCACTGCGAGGCGATGACCCCTCATGGGATACCAGCGGGCCTCAAGCTGCACGTCCGCACGGCGAACTGGGAGCGCGGACGCTTGGTGACCCTGACCGCGCTCAATACCGCCGTACCCGACGAGTCCGAGGGAAGGAATGGCATCGAGCACGCCACCCTGTTCCAGGTCGTCATCGAAGTGAAGCCGTGCCCTGGCACGCAGTTGGTCGCGCGGCCCTCCAGGCGCGCCATCGTGGATGACGAGGATCGGTCCGCGGCGCTGCTCTATCGCAGGGCTCGAGAGTTCGCCGCGGGCCACACCTGCTCCGTTACCTGGAGCACGGAGCGCGACGCCGCTCATGCGTCGTCGATCTCCACGACGTGGGTGCCACGGGCCATCGTCCCGGCCGTCAGTGCCCGCGGCCACGAGGTCTTCTCCTCCCTGTCCGGCGGCGAGTCCCTGCCGCTGTCCGCCGACTGGCTCTCCACGGCGTCCGACGTACAGCTGCGGCTCGCACTCATGCGGCTCGTCAACGCGTACCGGGAGTGGATCGTGCTTCGGGAGGCCGAAATTCCCGGCCTGCCAGCGGAGCTTCGCTCGACGGGCCTGCACAGCTTGGCGACGTGCCGGACCACGGCCGACCGCATGGAAGAAGGCGTCAGGCAGATCTCCGGCAACCCCAAGGCCGCGCTCGCTTTCCGCCTGGCGAACCGGGCGATGCTCATGCAGCACGGATGGGATCCCGACAAGCGCAAGGGCGGCCCGCTGATGTGGCGGCCGTTCCAGCTCGGGTTCTTCCTGCTCTCGGTCGCGTCGCTGGCGGATCGGAGCCATCCTCACCGGGGCATCATGGACCTGCTCTGGTTCCCCACCGGCGGTGGCAAGACCGAGGCCTACCTGGCCCTGATCGCCTTCCTCACCTTCCACCGCAGGCTGACGGCCGCCGATGGTCCGGACTCGGGGGCGGGTGTCGCCGCCCTCATGCGCTACACCCTGCGCCTGCTGACGACGCAGCAGTTCTCCCGCGCCGCCGCCATGATGCTCGCCTGTGAGGCCATGCGCAGGCGGAAGGCGCCCGGTGTCCCGGCCGGGATCGAGCTGGGGAGCACTCCGTTCTCCATCGGCTTGTGGGTGGGCGGCGAGGCGACGCCGAACAAGTTCGACGTGGCGCGGGAAGCGCTCTCGGGCAGCAGCAACGTCGCGTCTCCGAAGCAACTGCTGGAGTGTCCCGCTTGCGGAGCGAGCCTGCGATGGGAGCCGAAAGTCCCCGAGCGCTCCATTCACGTCCGCTGCCTCACACCGGACTGCCTCCTGTACGATCCCGAGCTGCCACTTCCCGTCTGGACCGTGGACGAGGATGTGTACCGCAAGCAGCCGACCCTGCTGATCGGGACGGTGGACAAGTTCGCCCAGATCGTCCGCAAGGAGGAGGTGAATCAGCTCTTCGCCATCGGGCGGGGACTGGCCCCCGATCTCATCATCCAAGACGAGCTGCACCTGATCTCCGGCCCGCTGGGAACCGTGGTGGGCCTGTACGAGGCGGCCGTGGACAGCCTCTTCACTCGAGAAGGCAGGCGGCCGAAGATCATCGGGTCCACGGCGACCATCCGACGCGCGGCGGATCAGGTCGGAGCCCTGTTTGGCAGGGAGACCTGCCAGTTCCCGCCCCCCGGGCTCAGCGCGGCGGACTCCGGATTCGCCGTGGAGGATACCGAAGCCCCCGGCCGTCTGTACGCGGCGGTGACGACGGCGGGGCGCTCGGCGAAGTTCTCCCTCCAGGGGACAGCGGCCTCCCTGCTGCAGTCCGCCCAGGCGGCGTTCCCTTCAGTCGATGCGGCGGACCCCTACTGGACGCTGGTGGCCTACTTCAACTCGCTGCGCGAGCTGGGGGGCGCCCTCGTCCTGATGCAGGACGACGTCGCCGACACGGTCGGCATGTACGCGACGCGCCGGGGTGAGCCGCCCCGGCCGGTGAAGGCCGTCGAGGAGTTGACGTCACGGCGCTCGCAGGACGAGGTCCGGGACATGCTCGGCCTGCTGGCGACAAAAGCGGGCAAGGACGGTGCCCTGGACGCGGTGCTCGCCAGCAACATGCTCAGTGTCGGCGTGGACGTGCCGCGGCTCGGCGTGATGCTGGTCAACGGCCAGCCCAAGGGCACGGCCGAGTACATCCAGGCGACCAGCCGCGTGGGCCGCAGGCATCCCGGCCTCGTGGTGGCGGTGCTCAACAACGCGAAGGCGCGGGACCGGTCGCACTTCGAGACCTTCCCCACTTGGCATGCCACCCTGTACCGGGACGTGGAGGCCACCAGCGTCACCCCCTTCTCCTCCCGGGCCCGCGACCGGGCCCTGCACGCCGTGCTGGTGGCACTCGTCAGACACTTGGTGCCAGGGATGCTCAAGCGACCAGACCTCGATGCGGCCGATCCCGCCGCGCTCCAGGCCATCGTGGACGGCCTAGTGGCGCGCGCCAGGGCCGTGGATCCCTCGGAGAAGGACGTCCTGAGCGAGCTGACCGACCGGCTGGAGCAGTGGCGGGCCCGCTCCCCCCAACGCTACTGGGAGGACCGGATGCACAGACAATCCCTGCTCCAGAGCGCCGAGCGGGTCGCCACGATGAGGGCCCTTGGCCGCTCGCCGGGTGAGGCGTGGGCCACCCTGAACAACATGCGCAACGTCGAGCCGTCCGCGCACTTCCGGCTGGCCGAGCGTCTCAAGGACACGACGGCGGCGGGTGGAAAGACAGGAGGAGACAATGGCCAACAATGAACTCGGCAAGCTGCGCCGCAGCACGGTCGTCTCGACCTTCGGTCCCGGCGCGGTGGTGGACTTCCGGGCGGATGGTGCCGCGATCTCGGGTGTCGTCTCCGGCATCGAGGAGTGGGACAACAGCTTCAAGCCCCCCGGAGTGACCAACCCCCAGAGCGTGCACGAGCCACGACTGGAGCGGAAGCTGGGGGTGCGCGGCTTCCGGCTGCCCCCCGTCATCGACGAGAACCGGCGCGACGCGAACGGCAACCTCTCTCCCGACACGCGGCGGCTGGTGGCGGTCCGTTTCCCCGACTGGCTCCTGTGTCCGAACTGCGATCGGATTGCCCCCAGCCGCAAGTGGGGGGAGGAGCCCGGCAGGCCTACCCGTCATTGCGTGCAGTGCACCCGAAAAGCCCCGGGCGGCCACAAGGTCTTCGCCGTCCCGGTCCGCTTCGTGATGGCCTGCCCGCGAGGCCACCTCGACGACTTCCCCTGGCACTGGTGGGTGGGTCACACGCCCGATTGTGCGAACAAGGGCTTCCTGATGCTCAAGGCCGAGCGGCCGGGCTTGGCCGGACTGTTCGTCCGCTGCCCCGACTGCGGAGCGGGCAAGTCCCTGGATGGCATCTTCACCGAGGCGACCTGGAAGGATCGCATGAAGTGCAAGGGCAAGCGGCCCTGGCTCTCGGGGCCCGACGAGGACTGCGACAGCGACAAGCCCGTGCGGGCGATGCAGCGCGGCGCCTCAAACCTCTACTTCCCAGCCATCGAGTCGGCGCTCAGCATTCCCGACTGGTCCGACGGCCTCCAGGAGGCCCTCGGCGTCTATTGGCAGACCCTGGTGGACACACCCGCCGAGGATCGGCCCATGTTCGTGAAGCTCCTGGCCCGGGGAGACCTGAAGGCAGTGCTGCAGGAGCTGAAGCTGTCGCCGGAGGAGCTCTCCGCAGAGATTGATCGCCGCCTCCAGGCCCTCGAGGGGCCGGACATCCTCGATCTCCGGGGAGGCGAGTATCGCCAGTTCACCCTGGCGGGTGGCTACGCCGACCCCTCCGACAAGGAGTTCGAGACCCGGTCGGTAGCGGTCCCGATCCCCCTCAAGCCCTACTTCTCACGCATCGTCCGCGTTGTGCGCCTTCGCGAGGTCAGGGCCCTCTACGGGTTCACCCGCATCAACCCGCCGGGTGATGGCGGCGAAGAGCTCTCGCCCATCTGGCGCACGAAGCCGGACTGGCTGCCCGCCATCGATGTGAGGGGCGAGGGCATCTTCCTCGAGTTCTCCCCCGAGCGCCTCGATGCCTGGGAGTCCGAGGGTGTCCGCAAGAGGGCCGCGCGCATCAATGCCGCCTGGCGGGAGGAGTGGCTCGCCCGGTATGGCGAGGAAGGCGGGGAGCCTCGGACGATCACGGCCCGTTTTCTCCTGGTCCACACCTTCGCGCATGCCCTGATGCGCCAGCTCACGCTGGACTGCGGCTATTCCAGTGCGTCGCTTAAGGAGCGGCTCTACGTGCGCGATGGCGAGGGGGCGATGGCAGGCCTCCTGGTGTACACGGCCACCTCGGACGCCGATGGAACGCTCGGCGGGCTGCAGCGGCAGGGCGAGCCCGAACGGATCGCCAGAACCATCCCGGCGGCGATCCAGGCCATGGAGTGGTGCTCCTCGGACCCGCTGTGCATCGAGGGCGTCATGGGCGGAGCAGATGGCCTGTCGTTGGCGGCATGCCATGCGTGTGTGCTGGCCCCCGAAACGGCGTGTGAGGAGTTCAACCGCTTCCTCGACCGGGCCATGCTCGTCGGTGCCCCGGGGCATTCCGAGTCTGGCTACTTCACCCCGATGCTCCAGGATCCCTGAACATGGCAGTGATGTGGCCCAGGGCCCTGCCCGACGAGGTGCTGAGGAACGAGCTGCGGGCAGCGGAGCGCAAGGTGTACCAGCGGCTACGCGACGAGCTGGATGACTCCTGGACAGTCTTCTACTCCCGTCCCTGGCTGGGCCTGACGCCGACCGGCCAGGAGATCGATGGGGAATGCGACTTCGTCGTGGCCCGGGCGGACTCCGGCTTCCTCGCGCTGGAGGTCAAGGGCGGAGCCGTGAGCTTCGATCCGATGAGCGAGACGTGGCTCAGCAAGGACCGCTGGGGCATCCGCCACAAGATCAAGAATCCCGTCGCCCAGGCGATGTCCTCGAAGTATCAGCTCCTCAAGAAGCTCAAGGACTGCCGGGCCTGGACGCCCCATCGCATCCGCGCGCAGCACGGGGTCATCCTGCCGGACTGCCAGGGCGTCGGCTCCGACCTGGGAGCCGCCATGCCGCAAAAACTCTTCTGCTTCCTCAAGGATTTCGAGGGCTCGCTGGAGTCCTGGTTGAAGGCCCGCCTCGGCATGCCCTCTTTCGAGGAGGGAGAAGAGCCGCTGGGCAGGCAAGGACTCGCGGCCCTGGAGGAGCTGCTTGCCAGACCGTTCTCCCTGCGTACCCCCCTGGCGCACCTGGTGGCCGAGGACGATGCGGCCATCCAATCCCTGACGCCGGGGCAATTCCGGATCCTGACCCAGCTGGAAGAGGTTCCAAAGGCCGCCGTGTCGGGCGGAGCGGGGACGGGCAAGACCCTCCTCGCGATGGAGAAGGCCAGGAGGTGTGCTGCCGCTGGGATGCGGACCCTGCTGACGTGTTTCAACAGGCCCCTCGCGGAGCATGTCGCCCGAACCCTGGGGCCTGACTCGGGTGTGGACGTGATGACCTTCCACGCCCTGTGCCGGCGAAAGGCCGAGGCTGCGGGCCTGACCGTCCCCGCCCCCGCGGAGCCTGACGCCATGGACGAGCGCTGGCCCGAGCTGCTGATGCACGCCATGGAGGCGCGTCGCGAGCTTCGCTACGACGCCGTCGTGGTGGACGAGGGGCAGGACTTTCGTCCCCACTGGTGGCCCGCGGTGGATTCAGTCCTCGATTCCACGGGGTCCGCGCTGCTCTATGTCTTCCTGGACGGCAACCAGCGCATCTACAAGGAAGCGGCGAGCCTGCCCAGGGATGTCGGGCTCATCCCCATCCGGCTCGGCGAGAACCTGAGGAACACGAAGCGCATCCACGATGCGGCGGGACGGCACTACGCGGGCCATCCCATCCTGCCCATTGGTCCAGAAGGGGTCTTGGTCGACTGGCGAGAGGTCTCCCCGGCAGAGCTGAAACAAGCCCTGGACGCCTGCGTGGCGCGGTGCGTCGGCCAGGAGTCCATCCCGGCCGAGCACATCGCTGTGCTCTTCGCCCGTGAGCAGGAGCGCAAGGTGATGGTTCCCGGCGAGCAGCTGGGCGGACGCCCCATCGCTCCCTGCGGCCCGCTCCGCAAGGGCGTCCTGACCGTGGACACCATCAGACGGTTCAAGGGGCTTGAGCGGCCCGTCGTCATCGTCGTCGCCGACCAGAGCTTATTGGCGGACAAGGAGCTGGCATACGTGGCCCTGTCACGTGCGCGCAGCCACCTCATCGTGATTGGGAGCAAGGAGTGTCTCGCCAGGATTAGGGAGCCGGAGTAGGCGCGGCCTGTCGCCGCGCTCCAGGCGCCTACGGTCCTCCATCGCCACGCCCCTCGGAGCGCTACACCCCGCGCGAGTCGAAGTGGGCGAGCACCTTGCGGGCCTTGGCCACGTCTTCTCCTCGGCCCTGGTGCTCGAAGAGCGGGATGACCGTCTCGAGCTCGGCCCGCGCGCCCTTCCAGTCCTGCAGGAAGGTGCACGCGATGCTCAAATCCCACCGGGCCCGCGACTCGTAGGCATGGTCGTGCAGTTGCGAGTACAGCTCCGCGGCCTGCTGCAGGTGGGGCCGCGCCGCCTCGTGGTTGCCCAGGAGTCCCTCGGCCTCGCCCAAGAGCAGCTCGCACAGCGCCAGGGCCTCCATGTCGATTTCCGGCTCCTTGCGCAGCACCTGCAGCGACTCGGCGAAGCGCTTGCGCGCGGCCTCGTACTCGCCCGCTTCCATGCGGATGTCGCCGATGTCCAACAGCAGCCGGGCCACGCGCGGCCCGTTCTTCGCCTGCCGGTAGAGCAGCAGCGCCTCCTGGTACTTCTCCTCGGCGCCCTTGGGCTGGCCGATCGCGCGCAGCGACTCGCCGATGGCCGCCCGGCACAGCGCCTCGTTCTCCTGATCCTTCAGGCTGTTGAAGAGCAGCGTCGCCTGGGCGATGTGCTCCACGGCGCCCCGGTGATCCCCGAAGTGGGCGCGCGCCACCCCGAGCCCGAAGAGCACCTGGGCCTGGCCCTCCTTGTCCCCCGCCGTCTGGAAGAAGCCCAGGGCCTCCTCGTAGTGGCGGCGGCTCTCGGCGTGCTCCTCCAGCATGCCGTGCAGCTCGGCCAGGTGGAGCAGTCCCCGGCCCGTCTCCGCCGGATCTCCGGTGATGCGCGTCACGGCGAGCGCGTTGCGCTGTTCTTGGATGGCTTGGAGGATGTGGGCGCGTTCGGTGTCGTGGTGATTCATTGGAGGGCGGGGGGGCTAGTTTTCCTCGGCCTTGTTACGGCGGCGCGGCGCCTTGTCCAGTGATTCCGCACGGCCGGCCTCGTGGACCAGCAGGGGCGAGAAGAAGCAATCCTTCTTGGTGTACTCGTCGAACGAGAAGGCGAAGCGGTAGCTGGCGGCCGCGCGCTGGTTGCAGTCGGTGCGCTCGCAGAAGCGGCAGGAGATGCCGCTGGGGACGGCGTCCTTGCGCAGATCCGTGGTGGGCAGCCCATACGCCAGGTACTTGGCGTTCTCCGCGTGGGTGCCCAGGCCGATGGAGTAGGCCGTGCCTCGCACGATGGAGCCCTCGATGGGCTGCAACTGCACCTTGGCGAAGCAGAAGTAGGACGTGCCGTCCGGCATCATCGAGTACTGCCGGGTGATCTGCGACGGGTTGAGGAAGGCCAGGTGCACGGCCCACTTGCCGCACGAGCCGCCGCCGGTGGCGAACTTGATACCGGTGCCGCTGTAGCGCTTGGAGATGTTGCCGGCGATGTCCGCGCGCAGGAAGTGGAAGGGCAGGCCGCGGCGCTTCGGATCCGACAGGTTGCACAGCCGGTGCGCCACCGTCTCGTACGTGGTGCCGAAGAGGTTGGACAGCAGCTCCACGTCGTAGCGCGTGCGCTCCACCTCCTTGAAGAACTCCCCGTAGGGCAGCATCAGCGCGCCGGCGAAGTAGTTGGCCAGGTTCACCTTGATGAGCCGCAGCGTCTCCGCGTGCCGGGTGCGCGCCGCGCCCACGATGCGCTCCACCAGCTTCTCCTGATCCAACATCAGGATGCCGAGCGACGCGGCGAGCTGGAACTTGAGCGGCTGTTCGGTGAGGTCCGGCGAGAGGATGAGCTCCTTGGTGTCCGGGTCCAGGCGGCGCACCACCGAGGAGCCACTGGAGGCGGCCTCCACGCGCACGCGGTAGCCGAAGCGCTCCTCCAGCATGGGGATGAGCTGGGGGCTCGACAGCAGGCGCCCGAGCTTGAAGTCGCGCCGCAGCGCCTCGGCCTGCTCCTCCAGTTCGGGGAAGTAGTTGTGGTGCGACTCGAGGAAATCGCTCACCTCGTCGAACGGGGAGTAGTCGAAGCGCGGCCCCTCCGAGCCGCCCGGCCCCGCGTTCATGCGCGAGCGCTCCTCGGAGTTGAGCTGCGCGAGCACGTTCTCCAACTGCGTGCGCGTGTTCTTGTAGAGGTTGAAGAGCGCCGCCACCGTGCCGGCCAGCTTCGGCTCCGCCGACAGGCTCTGCAGGGACTCGGAGTCGATGTCGAGGCTCTTGAGCAGCGGCTCGTCCAACAGCTTCGCGAGCGCCTCGTCCACCCGGCCCTCGCCCAGCGTGGACATGAACTGCTCGGGATCCTGATCGAAGTAGCGCAGCGCCTTCCACAAGAGCGGGAAGGGCATGACGCGCTTGCCCTTCTCGATGAGGTTCAAGTACGCCGGGGACACCCCCAGATCCTTCGCCGCGTCCGTCTGCTTGATGTTCCGGGCGAGCCGCAGTCCGCGCAGCTTCAGTCCCACGTTGGCGTTCAGTGCGTTCTCGTTCATCGCCATCTCTGGGCCGGCGCCCATGGGGGCCCCGCCGGCTTCTCCGTTCCTCGAACTGTGCGAGCGCGTTTACTGATTTGCAATCAGCGTTTTCGGAGAAAATATCCCGTCACCCCAAGGCACCGGGAGCCCCCCCAGGCAGACGCTTCGCCCTCTTTCGACATTCCAACCCATTGATTCAACAGGCGGTTTTGGGGCTTCATGGACTGGAGTCCAAGGGGGCGGGCGGGCTGTCAAATTCCATTCACCCCGTTTACCACCACCTGGACAGGGAGGTGGAAAACCCAGCAACTCCCGGGAGGGTGGGCGCCGCCCGGGCATGGAATCCCCCGGGCCGTGTTCTCCCGGGTGTAACCCCGTCGGGCCCCGGGCGTATGGTGGTGCGGGCTCCCTTCGCTCGGGGCGAAGGGGGTTCTTCCGCCAGGTGCATCCGTCCCCGGCCCGACCCCTGAAAGGAAACGCCATGAACCTCAAGACCCTGACCGCCCTCGTCGGCTCCCTCTCCCTCGGCACGCTCGCGACCGGCTGTGCGACCGCCAAGACCGCGGCCGCTCCCGCCGAGCAGGGGAGCACGAGCGCTCACGCGGCCAGCGCCGTCCCCGCCGAGGGCGCCGCCGCCCCCGCCGCCGAGGGCACCGCGACGCCCTCGACCGAGAAGTCCAGTGAGCACAGCTGTGGCGCGGGCGGCTGCGGCGCCAACGGCTGTGGTGGCAAGAAGTAGCCGTCGAAGAAGCCTTCGAAGAAGCCTTCGAGGATGGGCCCCCGGTGCTCCGGGGGTTGTCTTCCGGGCGGTGGGGAGCCCTCTTCCCGCCGCCCGTGTCTTTTCTCCCAGGAGCCGACATGCCGGTGGCACACGCGCGAAGGTGGGGCGGCGAGCCGCTCGGGGTGGGAATCGGGCTGCGGCGCGAGTTCTATGCGCGGCTGCCGGAGACCCCCCGCGCGCTGGATTGGGTGGAGATCGTCCCGGAGAACTTCCTCACGCTCGGCGGCCGTCCCCAGCGTGCGCTGGACGCGTGCCGCGAGCGCTGGCCGGTGCTGCCGCATGGGGTGGCGCTGAACGTGGGTGGTCCGGAGCCACTGGACGAGGCCTACCTCTCCGGGCTCCAGGCGCTGGTGGAGCGGCTGGACGCGCCCTTCTTCTCGGATCACCTCTGTTACGCGCGGCTGGGGGGCGCCTACCTCTACGATCTGCTGCCGCTGCCCTTCTCGCCCGAGGCGGTGGAGCACGTGGCGCCGCGGGTGCGCGAGGTCCAGGCGCGCGTGGGCCGGCCCTTCCTGCTGGAGAACCCGAGCTACTACGCGCGCATGCCCGGCGGCACCCTGGCGGAGGCGGACTTCCTGCGGCACGTGGTGGAGGAGGCCGATTGTGGCCTCCTGCTGGACGTGAACAACGTGTACGTGAACGCGTGCAACCATGGCTACGAGCCGCGCGCCTTCGTGGACGCGCTGCCGCTGGAGCGCGTGGGGCAGATCCACCTCGCGGGGCACGAGCGGCGACCCGACGTCCTCCTCGACACGCATGGGGCGCCCGTCTGCGACGAGGTGTGGTCGCTCTACCGCTACGTGCTCGAGCGCACCGGGCCGGTGCCGACGCTCATCGAATGGGATCAGGACATCCCCTCGCTGGAGGCGGTGCTGGACGAGGCGGATCGGGCGCGGGAGCTGCTCCAGGGGGTGGCGCGATGAAACCGGGACTGCGTGGCTTCTTCGAGTCGATGGAGGCGTACTTCGCGGACCCGGGGCCGGAGGCGCTCGAGCGGCTGTACACGGCGCACCCGGGCTGGGACGCGCCGCGCTCGCGCGTGGAGCTCTATGGGCACATGGTGCGCCACCATGGCGAGGCCACCCTGGACAAGCTCTACCCGCGGGTGCGCGGGTGCGTGGAGCCGGCGCTCTGGGCGGAGCTGGTGCGGGCCCATGGCGCCTCGCGTCCTCACCGGCCCTTCGAGATGAACCGCCTGGGCGAGGGCTTCGCCGGCTTCCTCGCGGACGAGGCGGGGGCTCGGGGGCTGCCGGACTTCCTGCCCGCGCTGGCGCGCTTCGAGTGGACGGACTTCGCGGTGTACACGTCGATGGAGCCCGTGCCCGCGCGCGTGGAGCGCCTGACGGTGAACCCGACGCTGATGATGTTGGAGCATCCCTTCCGGCTGTGCGCGTTCATGCGGGCCGGGGTGGGGGAGCGGCCGGAGCCCGGACAGGAGCTGGCGCTGCTCTGGCGCCACCCGGAGCGGCTGGTGACGATGTACCTGGAGGCCGAGGAGCGCTCGTTGTTGGTGCTGAAAATGGCGGTGGAGGGGTTGGAGCCCCGGCAGGTGGCGGAGGCGACGGGCGTGGAGGAGGCGGTCATCCGTGCCGCCGTGGACACCCGGGTGGCCGACGGTCTCGTCCTGGCGCCGTGATGGCGCTTCACGCTTCCCCCGGCGGAGGCGTTGGGCAGAATGGCCGCGCGTTGTTTTCCCAGTGAGAGGACCCAGCCATGCGCGTCATCAACTTCAATCCCGGCCCCGCGGGGCTGCCCCTGCCCGCGCTCGAGCGAGCGCGCGACGAGCTGATCGACTTCCAGGGCTCGGGCATGTCCGTGATGGAGCACAGCCACCGGGGCAAGGAGTACGAGGCGGTCCACGACGAGGCCATCTCCCTGCTCACCGAGCTGCTGGGCATTCCGGACACCCACCAGGTGCTCTTCCTCACGGGAGGGGCGTCGCAGCAGTTCGCCCAGGTGCCGATGAACTTCCTGCACCCGGGCACGAGCGCGGACTACCTGATGACGGGCGTGTGGAGCGAGAAGGCCTATGACGAGGCGTGCATCGTGGGCAAGGCGCGCATCGCCGCCACCACGGTGGGCCCGGACAAGCGCTACGTGCGCGTGCCCCGGCAGGAGGAACTCCAGCTGGATCCCCGGGCGGCGTACGTCCACATGACGAGCAACAACACCATCTACGGCACCCAGTGGCACACCTTGCCCGAGGTGGGGAGCGTGCCGCTCATCTCGGACATGAGCTCGGACTTCATGTGGAAGCCCACGGACGTGAGCCGCTTCGCCTTCCTCTACGCGGGGGCGCAGAAGAACCTGGGGCCCTCGGGCGTGCTCATCGCCATCGCTCGCAAGGACTTCATCGCCCAGGGCCGCCGGGACATCCCGAAGATCTTCCGCTACTCCCTCCACGCGGAGAACAACTCGCTCTACAACACGCCCCCCACGCTGGCCATCTACCTGTGCCGCAACGTGCTGGCGTGGATGAAGGCGCAGGGCGGGCTCGCGGGGCTGGAGGCGAGAAACCGGCAGAAGGGCGAGCTGCTCTACCGCGCCCTGGATGCGAACGCGGGCTTCTACCGCGCGCCCGTGGAGCGCGAGTCGCGCTCCTTCATGAACGTGGTCTTCCACCTGCCCACCCAGGAGCTGGACGCCGCGTTCGTCTCCGAGGCGAAGAAGGCGGGCATGGTGGGTCTCAAGGGGCACCGTATCTGCGGGGGCATCCGCGCCTCCCTGTACAACGCGGTGTCGGTGGACGACGTGCGCGCCCTGGTGTCCTTCCTGGAGGAGTTCGCCCGGAAGAAAGGCTAGGGTGGCCCCCCACCCCTTCCACAGGAGAGGTCATGAAGAACACCACGCTGTGTGCCGTGTTGTTGACCGCCGTACTCGCGCTGCCCGCCGCCGCCAAGGACGTGGCGGGGGTGGCGTTTCCCGACTCGGTGTCCGTCGAGGGCAAGGAGCTGAAGCTCAACGGGGTGGGCCTGCGCAAGAAGCTCGTCTTCAACGTGTACGCCGCCGGCCTCTACCTGCAGAACCCGTCGCGCGAGGGCGCCCAGGCCATCGGCTCGGAGCAGATCAAGCGCGTGCGGATGTCCATGCTGCGCGACCTGGACAAGAAGACGATCTCCGAGGCCATCGTGGATGGCTTCAAGAAGAACGCGAAGGACAAGCTGCCCTCGCTCCAGCAGCGGCTGGACACCTTCACCTCGGCCATTCCGGACCTGAAGAAGGGCGACGAGCTGCTGCTCACGTACGTGCCCGGCCAGGGCACCACCATCGAGAGCAAGGGGGGACAGAAGATCTCGGTGGAGGGCAAGGACTTCGCCGACGCGCTCTTCTCGGTGTGGCTCGGCAACAACCCGGTCGACGGCGGCGTCAAGGACGGGATGTTGGGCAAGGAGTAGCACCGCGCTTCGGGGGTCGCCCTCCGGTACGAGGTTGAGGCGCGCGCGCCCGTGGCCGGATAGGGTGCGCGCTGCCTCATACCCCACACGGAGAACGACTGGATGAAGAAGGCATTGCTCGCCGCATGTTGTCTCGTGGCGTCCGCTTGCAAGACGGCGGAGCCCGCGCCCACGCCCCCCTCGCCCGCCACGCCCGCGACGCAGCCCCAGCCCCCCGCCGAGTCCCGCCCGCTCTCCCCGGGTCTGGACCTGGCCGCGATGAACGAGCAGGCCAACCCCTGCGAGGACTTCTACGAGTTCGCGTGCGGCAACTGGGTGAAGGACACGGAGATTCCCGCGGATCGCCCCCGCTGGTCGCGCGGCTTCGATGCCATCTCGGCGCGCAACGAGGAGATCCTCCGGGACATCCTCGAGGGCGTGTCCCAGGGCAAGGCGCCCGAGGGGCTCGCCTCCGCGCGGAAGCTGGGGGACTTCTACGGCTCCTGCATGGACGAGGCGAAGCTGGAGGCGTCGCTGCCGGCGCTCAAGGCGGAGCTGGCGAAGCTGACGGCGAAGAACGCGAAGGAACTGGCGCGGGTGGTGGGCACGCTGCACGCGCAGAACGTGTTCCCGCTCTTCCGCATGGGCGCCAACACCGACTTCAAGGACGCCAGCCAGATGATCGGCGAGGTGGACCAGGGCGGCCTGGGCCTGCCGGACCGGGACTACTATTTGAAGGACGACGAGAAGTCGAAGGCGCTGCGTGATGCCTACACCGAGCACGTGAAGAACACCTTCGTGCTGCTGGGCGAGCCGGCCGAGACCGCGGCGAAGAGCGCGGCGTCGGTGCTGGAGGTGGAGACGGCGCTCGCCAAGGCGTCGATGTCGCGCGTGGAGCGCCGCGAGCCGAAGAACCTCTACCACCGCCTGGAGCGCAAGGGCCTGAAGGCGGAGGCGCCGGGCTTCCCGTGGGACGAGTACTTCAAGGCCGCGGGGGCCGGGAGCGTGCAGGCGCTCAACGTGTCACACCCGCCGTTCTTCAAGGAAGTGGAGCGGCTGGCGAAGACGATGCCGGCGGCGGCGTGGACGCCGTACCTGACGTGGAACTACGTGTCGAGCGCGGTGCCGGCGCTGCCCAAGGCCTTCCAGGACGAGCGCTTCCGCTTCTCGCAGAACCTGACGGGCGCGAAGGAGGACGTGGCGCGCTGGAAGAAGTGCGTGCGCTTCGCCAACATGGCGCTGGGCGAGGCGCTGGCGCAGCCCTTCATCGAGCGCACGTTCGGCGCGGACGGCAAGACGACCACGCTGCAGATGGTGCAGGAGATCGAGAAGGCCTTCGAGCGCAACCTGGACACCCTGGCGTGGATGGACGCGGCCACGCGCGAGCAGGCGCTGGTGAAGGTGCGCAAGATCGTCAACAAGATTGGCTACCCGGACAAGTGGCGGGACTACGGCGCGATGAAGGTGGATCGCGAGTCGTTCCTGCGCTCGATCATGGGGGCGAACGCCTTCGAGCAGGCGCGGCAGATCGCCAAGATTGGCAAGCCGGTGGACAAGGAGGAGTGGCTGATGTCTCCGCCCACGGTGAACGCCTACTACAACCCGCCCTTCAACGAGATCGTCTTCCCGGCGGGCATCCTCCAGCCGCCGTTCTTCGATCGCGAGGCCACGATGCCGGTGAACTTCGGGGCCATGGGCATGGTGGTGGGCCACGAAATCACCCACGGCTTCGACGACGAGGGCCGACAGTATGACGCCGAGGGCAACCTGCGCGACTGGTGGACGCCGGCCTCGGACAAGGCCTTCCGCGAGCGCGTGGCGTGCGTGAAGGAGCAGTACGACAACTACACGGCGATCGACGACGTGAAGTTGAACGGGGCGCTGACGCTGGGCGAGAACGTGGCGGACCTGGGCGGCCTGAAGCTGGCCCACGCGGCCATGGAGGCCTGGCTGGCGAGGGATGCCGAGGCCGCGAAGAAGGCGGAGGGCTCGCGCTATACGCCCAGCCAGCAGTTCTTCCTCGGCTACGCGCAGTCCTGGTGCTCGAAGTACCGGGACGCCTACGCGCGGCAGCTCGCGGTGGTGGATCCGCACTCGCCGCCGTACTGGCGGGTGAACGGCCCGGTGGGCAACCTGTCCGAGTTCCAGAAGGCCTTCCAGTGCAAGGCGGACGTGAAGATGGTGCGTCCCGCGGCGCAGCGCTGCGAGGTCTGGTAGGCGCTCGGGCGCGTCCGGTGCTCAGAAGAAGCTGAGCTGGGTGCCGGACTTCATGGGGCGGCGAAAGGGGCTCTCCTTGTCGCCGTCCACCTCCATGGGCGCGCTCGTGTTCAGCCCCAAGCGGCGCGCGGTGGAGGAGAAGAGCTGATGGAGGGTGTCGGCGTAGAGGCCCTCCCCCCGCATGCGGACGCGGAAGCGCGGGTCGTTGAGCTCGCCGCCGCGCGTCTCGCGGATGCGGTGCAGGACGCGCTCGGCGCGCAGGGGGAGCTTCTCGCGCAGCCGCTGCTCGAAGACGCCCTGTACGGGGCCGGGCAGGCGCAGCAGGGTGGAGAAGGCCCGGGTGGCGCCCGCCTCCTTCGCCGCGGTGAGCACGCGCACCATGTCCTCGTCGTTGAGCCCGGGGATGAGGGGGGCGACGGCCACGCACACGGAGATGCCCGCGGAGGCGAGCCGCTCGATGGTGAGCAGGCGCCGGCGGGGTGAGGCCACATAGGGCTCCATGGCGTGCGCCACGGCCTCGTCATGGAAGGGGAGGGTGATGGCCACCGTCAGCCTTGCTTTCTGGGCGAGTGTCTGGAGCACGTCCAGGTCGCGCTCGATGAGGGGCCCCTTGGTGATGATGCCCACGGGGTTGCGGTACTCGGCGCACACCTCCAGGCAGGCGCGCGTGAGGCGGAGCGAGGCCTCGAGGGGCTGGTAGCAGTCGGTGACGCCACTGAAGGCGACCGTCTCGCCCTTCCAGCTCTTGCGCTCGAAGGCGTCACGCAGGAGCTGCGCGGCGCGGGGCTTCACCACGAGCTTCGTCTCGAAGTCGGTGCCGGCGCCGAAGCCGAGGTACTCGTGGTAGGGCCGGGCGTAGCAGTACGCGCAGGCATGGAGGCAGCCGCGGTACGGGTTGACGCTCCAGGTGAAGCCCACGTCGGGGCTGTCGTTGCGTCCGAGCACCTCGCGGCTGTGGTCCTCGAGCACCTCCAGCTTCGTGGGAGGAATCTCCTCCAGGTACTCCACGGCGGTGGTGTCCCAGGGGTTGGGCGGATTGGAGACGGGACGCGGCTTCACCCACTCAGGGTGGGTCTGAAAGGACGTTCAGTCAAGTAGGCTCGTGGCCCCAAAAGGCGAAGGGCCTGGAACCTCTGGAGGACTTCTCCAGGAGTTCCAGGCCCTTCAGAGCGGCGGACCGGGTTCGAACCGGCGACCCCGAGCTTGGGAAGCTCGTGCTCTACCAGCTGAGCTACCACCGCGCGGCGAGCGAGGAGGAAAGTAGAAGGCCCACCGCTGCTTGTCAACGAGAAGTCTCGCGGGCGGAGCTACTCGCCCTCCTCGACAGTGAGTTGGTAGGCATCCTGGAAGTTGGCCTCGCGGTTGCGCGCGTCGCGCACCTCCAGCACGTAGACGTCGGGCTCGGCGCTGTAGCGGATGGTCTCGGCCTGATCGCCCTTGGCCCGGTCGGACGTCTGCACGAGCGACAGCTTGCCGTCCTCGCCCAGGCGGTGCAGGTACAGGCCCACGTCCACCTTGAGGATGCCCAAGAGCGTGGCCCGGATGGGCGTGCGCACCGGCCGGTCCGACAAGTCCAACCGGTAGTAGTCCACGTCCTTGAGCGGATAGACGGTGCCCCGCACTGCCTTGCCGAGGGTGAGTTCGGTGGCGCGGTCCGCGCTGTTGTTCGGCTCACGCTCCTGGCTGCCATCGTCGGGCACGGTGGTGATGGAGATGCGGTAGGGCTGCTCCGCGTTCTCGTAGTCGCGCACCCACTTGCCATCCTGCTTGCGCGAGGCCCCCTGCACCCGGAAGTAGCAGGTGCCGCTGCAGGCCACGTTGTTGAGGCGCTCGGGCTCCTTGATGGCGCCATCGTTGGCGCGCTGGAGCACCGTCTCCTTCTGACCCTCGCCCTCGGGGGGTTGGATGACGGACAGTTCCACGTCCACGCGCTCCACGCCCGACAGCTCCACCCGGGCGAGCACCGGCTCGGCCGTCTTCAGGACGAAGTGGTCCACGTCGCCCTTGGGCGAGAGGAAGCCCTCCTTGTAGCCCGCGAGCGGCAGGGCCGTGGCCTTGTACAACTCGTCATTGGGCTCCAGCTCCGCGTTGGCCCCGGCTTCCTCCAGGGTCACCGTGAGCGAGTAGGCCTTCTCGGTGTTGAAGCCCCGCTTCGCGTCCTTGCCCGTCCCACTCCAGCCGCTCTTCACGACCAGGTACACCACGCGATCGGTCGCCCGGGCGCCCACGTTGCGCAGCGACAGGCCCTCCCCCTCGACGCTCTTGGTGGTGAACAGCGGAGCCTCGGCGGCCGTGAGGACCGACAGCTCCGTGCGCACGCCCTCCACTCCCACCAGATCGATCTTCAGCGCCACCGCGGGAGGCTCTTCCGGCACGGGGGCGGGCTGATTCGGCAGGGGGACGGGAATGGGGACCTGGAGCGGCTCGCTCGGCGGGGGCTCCTGCTGGGCGGTGGCGGACGGGTCCTGGTCCGAGGGCTCCGCGGGCTGTCCCGGAGCGGGCTCGGTGGGCGGCTCGCTGGGAGCGCCGGGCGGGGGCGCCGCCGGGGCGGCCGTGGGCGTGCTTCCGGCGTCGTTCGCGTCCGGGGCGGCGGGGGCCGGGGCGGCGGGGGCCTGGGCCGTCTCGGGCAGCTCCAGCCGGTACCAGTCCTCGTCTCCCGCGTGGCCGATGAAGCCGGCCACCGTCTGGCCCAGCTGCAGGGGCGTGGCGTCCACGGCCCGATCATTGGGCTCGCGCTCCACGCCGTCCTCGGGGACGTGGTAGCGCACCTCGAGGGTGTAGGCGCCGCCCGTGCCCTTGCGGGCCGAGGCCACGCGCACCCACCGCTCGCCCTCGACGAAGAGGTTGGGGTAGCGCTCGGGCTTGCCCACCCCGGCGCTGTTGAGGTTGGCGCTGCGCACGCCGGGCGCGTCGTACACCTCGAGCACCACGTCTCCGCCGGGAATGCCGGAGACGCTCACGTCCGCCACGCGCGGGGTGCTCGGGGCGAGCCGGTACCAGTCCTCATCGGGCTTGGATGGATCCGCGCCGAGGCTGGCGCTCACCGTCGCGTCGCGGGCGAGGGTGATCGCCTGCTCGGGCCGATCATCGGGTTCCTTCTCCTCGAGCTGATCGGGCCCGGTGACCACGGGACCCGCGTCGGGAACCGAAACCTCCTTGTTCGAGCAGCCATTCGGGCAGCCGGCCAGCAACAGGCACAGCCACACCCCACCCAGACGTCGCATTCCGTTCCCTCTTGGCATTCGCCCGCCTACTCAATCCCCTGGTGGCCGGGTGTCAAGGTCCGCCAACAGGCGGGCTGACGCTTTCATCCCGGCGGAGGGACGAGTGAAGACACGAGGGGTCGTTTTCGGGCCCGTCGGGTGGACGGGAGCCCGGTGGGGCGGGACGGAACGGGGGCCGAAGCGCGAGGGGCTCAGCCGGCGGCGGTCTTCCTCTTGGCGTTGAAGTGCCGGAAGAAGTCGATGATTTCCTGCTCGGCGACCTTGGCGTCGGTGGCGTCGGCGAACTCCGACTCGAGGAACATGCCGCCACACGACTCGCAGGTGTCGTAGCTCAGCGGATGCTGACGGTCTCCGCCGTCGACCCGGACGAGATCCACCTGGCACTCGGGGCACTGGCCCGTGAGCGCATTCGCGTCGACCTTGCCTCCCTGGCTCTCGAGCCCAGGCAGGTTGTTGTGGAGCAGGATCCGGTTGAGATCCGCGACGTCAATCCAGAGGCCGCCGCAATCTCCACACTTGCGCAACGTCTCGTGGTCCCCTTCGAGATCAACCATCTCGACGCTGCAACCGGGGCAATTCATGGGGTGGATCTTTCTCCTGTTGGGGGAGCCGAGCTCCCGTGGGGTGCGGTCCGGGTCACGGCTTGCCCCCGGGCGTTCACGGAATGATAGGTCGCATGATTTTTCAGATGCAACCCAACCCCCGCATTGTGTTCACGCACCCAACCCTCGGACCACCCCCCGGGGCTCAGGCCTTGACGCGGACGATGTCGGCCCCCAGGTCACGCAGCTTGCGCTCCAAGCGCTCGTAGCCTCGATCCAGGTGGTAGATGCGCTGGACCTCGGTCTTGCCCTCGGCCCGGAGACCGGCCAGGACCAGCGAGGCACTGGCTCTCAGGTCGGTGGCCATGACGGGGGCGCCCGAGAGGGAGCGCACCCCCTTCACCACCGCCGTATGCCCCTGGATGGTGATGTCGGCTCCCATGCGGTGCAGTTCCGGCACGTGCATGAAGCGGTTCTCGAAGATGCGCTCGGAGATGACCGAGGTGCCGTTGGCCACCGTCATCAACCCCATGAGCTGGGCCTGCATGTCCGTGGGGAAGCCCGGGTGCTCGGCCGTCTTCACGTCCACCGATTGGATGACCGGGGGAGCCTTCACCCGGATTCCCCCCTCCTCGGTCGTCACGGTGCAGCCCGTCTCGCGCAGCTTGAGGATGATGGGCTCCATGTGCTCGGGCACCACGCGCCGCACCAGCACGTCACCGCCAGTGATAGCGGCGGCCACCATGAGCGTGCCCGCCTCGATGCGATCCGGGAGGATGGCGTGCTCCACGGGGTTGAGCCCGTCCACCCCGTCGATGGTGATGACGGAGGTGCCCGCGCCCTGGATGCGCGCTCCCATCTTGTTGAGCACCCGGGCGAGCTCCTCCACCTCGGGCTCGCGCGCGCAGTTCTCCAGCACGCTGCGGCCCTGGGCGAGCACCGCCGCCATCATCACGTTCTCCGTGCCCGTCACGGTGATGACGTCGAAGTTGACGGTGCCGCCGCGCAGGCGCTTCGCCGTCGCCTCGACATAGCCCTCGGTGAGGTGGATGTCCGCGCCCAGGGCCTTGAGGCCCTTGAGGTGCTGATCGATGGGGCGCGCCCCGATGGCACACCCACCCGGCATGGACACGCGCGCCCGGCCGAAGCGGGCCACCAGCGGGCCGAGCACCAGCACCGAGGCGCGCATCGTCTTCACCAGGTCATACGGCGCCTCGGGGTGGATGGGCCCCTCGATGGCCACCTCGCACACGTCCGAGCGCTCGCCCGTCAGCCGCGCCGTGCCACAGCCCATGGTGCCGAGCACCTTGAGCATGGTCGTCACGTCCGCCAGGTCCGGCACGTTGCGGTAGACGCTCCTGCCGTCCGCGAGCAGCGCCGAGGCGAGGATGGGCAGCGCGGCGTTCTTCGCACCCGACACGGTCACCTCACCCTTGAGGGGGTGACCACCCTTCACGACGATCTTGTCCATCTGTCCCGTCTCTCACCCCCGTGGCTGGTTGGCCACGGGTTGTGTCCCGAAAGCGAGGCGCTCCCGCCGCTCCAGATCCTTCTCCACCCGCGCGTTCTCGTAGCCCGCGGCCTGGAGGAGGGCCTGAACGGCGGGGCCCTGTGTTTCGCCGATTTCCATTGCAAGCAGCCCGCCAGGCACGAGGACACGGCGGGCCCCCTGGATCACCTGACGCAGCAGCGCGAGCCCATCCGGCCCCCCGTCGAGCGCCATCCGGGGCTCGCGGCGCACCTCGGCGGACAGGCCCGGAATCTCGCCCGAGGCGATGTAGGGCGGATTGGACACCACCACCTGGAAGCGGGCGTCCGGGGGCAGGGGGGTGTAGAGGCTGCCGTGCAGCACACTCACCCGGTCCGCCACGCCCAGGGCCTGGGAGTTCTCCCGCGCGAGCGCGCAGGCGTCCGGGGACAGGTCCGTGGCGAGCACGGTGGCCTGGGGCCGCTCGGCCGCGAGACTGATGGCGATGCAGCCCGAGCCCGTGCACACGTCCAGCGCGGTGCCGGGGCCGTCCTTGGGCAGCGCGTGCAGGGCGGCCTCCACCAGCAGCTCCGTCTCGGGCCGGGGGATGAGCACGCGCGCGTCCACCTTGAAGGGGCGGTTGTAGAACTCGCGCACGCCGGTGAGGTACTGGGTGGGCTCGCCCGCCATGCGCCGCGCGATGAGCGCCTTGAAGGCGGCGAGCTCCTCCTTGTCCAGCGGCCGGTCCAGGTCCACGTACAGGCGCACCCGGGTCGTCTTGAGCACGTGGGCGAGCAGCACCTCGGTGGTGAGCCGGGGCGCGTCCACGCCCTTCTTCTCGAAGTGCTGCGTCGTCCAGGTGAGGACCCGGCGGATGGTCCAGATCTCCTCGCTCATGCGCCCTGCGAGCCCGCTCCGCCGCCCGTCTGCTGCTTGAGGGCCTCGGCCTGGTAGTGGGTGCGGCAGGCGGTGATGATGTCCTCGACGCCGCCCGACATGATGCCCGGCAGGTTGTGCACCGTGAGGCCGATGCGGTGGTCCGTCAGCCGGTCCTGCGGGAAGTTGTAGGTGCGGATCTTCTCCGAGCGGTCGCCCGTGCCCACCTGGCCGCGGCGCATGGAGTCGCGCTCGTTGCGGATGCGCTCCTGCTCGATTTCATAGAGCTTGGCGCGCAGCATGCGCTCGGCCATGGCGCGGTTCTTCCCCTGGCTCTTCTCCTGCTGGCACTTGACCACGATGCCCGAGGGCTTGTGGATGAGGCGCACCGCGGAGTCGGTGGTGTTCACGCTCTGGCCGCCCGAGCCCGTCGAGCGCATCACCTGCATCTCGATGTCGGCGGGGTTGAGCTTGATGTCCACGTCCTCGGCCTCGGGCATCACCGACACGGTGATGGTGGACGTGTGGATGCGCCCTTGGGCCTCGGTGGCCGGCACGCGCTGCACCCGGTGCACGCCGGACTCGTACTTCATGGCGCTGTAGATGCCCTCGCCCGACAAATTGATGGTGACGTCCTTGACGCCGCCGGCGCCGCCCGGGCTCATGTCGAGGATGTCCGCCTTCCACCCCTTGCGGTCGGCGTAGCGCAGGTACATCTGCATGACTTCCTCGGCGAACAGGCCCGCCTCGTCGCCGCCGGCGCCCGCGCGGATCTCCAGGATGACGTTCTTCTCGTCGTTGGGATCCTTGGGCAGCAAGAGCAGCTTGAGCGCCTGCTCCTGCTCCTCGCGCTGGGCCTTGAGGCCGGGCAGGGCCTCGCGCGCATAGGCCTTCTCGTCGGCGTCCGAGCTGGACAGCCACGCCTCCACTTCCTTGAGGTCGTCGAGCACCTTGCGGTAGGAGCGGAAGGTCTCCACCAGTTTCTCCAGGCTCGCCCGCTCCTTGGAGACCTTCTGTAATTTCGCCGAGTCGGCGATGACGTCCGGGTTGGCCAGGTCGGCGGTGAGGCGCTCGAACCGGCGCTCCACGTCTTCGAGTTTATCGATCATCGGTGTGGGCTCGGGGTTGTGCCCCGTTGTCTGGCCCCTGGCAAGGCCGGACGGGGCCAAGAAATTCCGTGGACTTCCAGTCCCAGAGCGTGAAAAAAGGGCGGTTCGCCGCCTTTCCGTGCGGCTCCATTCCGCCGAAACGGAGTACCAAGAAGATGCCTGCCCAGAAGGGAAACCGCAGCAAGAAGAAGCTGTCCAACCGCGCTGGTTCGAAGAAGGCGGCCCTCAAGCGCCGCCGCGCCCGCGAGCGCCGCAAGTAGTTCGCCGTACGCCTCCTCCCCTGGTCCGAAGGGGAGGGGGCAAGCCTTCCCCACCCCGCGCGCTGGATCCCTGGGGAGCTGGTCATTAGGTCTTCCCAGGATAGGACCCTCCGGGCACTTGCCGGGAGGGATGGCTCTTGCTTGCGCCGTGAAAGTGGCGGCGCGTAGATTGATTTCGCGAGTTCATGGCCCGGGAAAAGGACAACATCGCTCTCTCCGACGAGCACAACTCACGTGGCATCGAGTTGGCGGATCGCGGGTGGCTGGACGAGGCCATCAAGGAGTTCAAGAAGGCGATCGATCTCGATCCCGACTCCGCTCACGCCCACGACAACCTCGCCACCGTCTACGCGGAGAAGAAGCTCTATCGCGAGGCGCTGGGCGAGTACCTCACCGCGCTGAAGCTGGAGCCGGAAAGCCCCACCGCGCACTACAACCTCGCCTGCTTCCTCTCCACGCACGCCGACGAGATGGCGGTGGTGGAGTACCGCGAGGCGATCGAGCTGGATCCGGAGTACCCGGACGCGCACCTCAACCTGGGCCTCACCTACGCGGACCAGGGGCGCATCGAGGAGGCCATGCGCGAGTTGCAGACGGCCATCGAGCTGGAGCCCCAGGACGCCTTCCCCCGGCACGAGCTCGCCGCGCTGCTGATGGACGAGGGGGATTACCGCTCGGCCATCACCCAGCTCAAGGAAGTGGTGCGGCTGGAGGCCGACAACTTCGAGGCGCACCTGGACCTGGGCATCTGCTACGCCCAGAAGGGCTTCTACGCCGAGGCGGAGCGCTCCTACGAGAAGGCGAGCGCGCTCAACGCGGAGGACTTGCTGCTCAACTACAACCTGGCCGCGCTCTACGCGCTCTGGGGCCGCCGGGCCGATGCGTTGACCTTCCTGCAAAAGGCCGTGGCGGCCGATCGCACGAAGGTTCAGGGTTGGCTCGCCACGGATACGATGTTCGACTCGTTGAAGAGCGATCCCGGGTTCGAGGCGCTCTTCTGAGCCCTCCCGCGAGCCCTCTCCAGGGCTCTTCTTCGAGCCCCTGAGTCCCACCATGGAATGGGTTTTCCTCGGCCTGGCGCTGCTGCTGGTGGTCGCCAACGGCTTCTTCGTGGCGACCGAGTTCGCCATCGTGAAGATTCGCCCCACGCGCCTGCAGGCGTTGGTGGATGACGGACGGCCGGGGTCGGCCACCGCCATGAAGATGGTGGACAAGCTGGACGCGTACCTGTCCGCCACGCAGTTCGGCATCACGCTCGCGTCGCTGGGACTGGGCTGGCTCGGGGAACCGGCGTTCGCCCACCTGCTGGAGCCCGTGCTGACGCGGGTGGTGCCCGAGGCGGCGGGGCCCACGCTGGCGCACTCGATTTCGGTGGCCGTCGCGTTCGCCATCATCACCTTCCTGCACATCGTGCTCGGGGAGCTGGCGCCCAAGAGCCTCGCCATCCAGCGCGCCGAGGCGACGACGCTCGCGGTGGCGCTGCCCATGCGCGCCTTCTACTTCGTCTTCTATCCGGCCATCTGGCTGCTCAACGCGCTGGCCGGCTGGGTGCTCAAGGCGTTCGGCATGCACACCGCGCACGAGTCCCAGGACGCGCACAACGAGGACGAGCTGCGCGTCATCCTCCACAGCTCCGCCCAGGCGGGCGCCATCACCACCGCGCGCGCCGAGCTGCTCGAGCGCTCGCTGGAGATGGCGCAGAAGTCGGCGCGCCAGGTGATGGTGCCGCGCCACCAGGTGAAGTTCCTCGACATGGAGGAGCCCCTGGACAAGTGCGTCGCGGACGCGCGCGCGGCGGGCCACACGTGGCTGCCGGTGTGCCGCGGCAACATGGACGAGGTGGAGGGGGTGGTGAACGTGAAGGACCTCTTCTTCCTCCTGTCCCGAGGTGAGCTGCGCAGCCTGTCCCAGGTGCAGCGGCCGGTGCTGTACGTGCCGGAGCACGTGACGCTCGAGCAGCTGCTCAACGAGTTCCGCCGTCGGCGCCGGCAGACGGCCCTCGTCGTGGACGAGCACGGAGGCACCTCGGGCCTGGTGACGATCGCGGATGTGGTGGCGGAGATCGTCGGCGACGTGGCCGAGCTGGGGCGGCGCGTGGACGAGGTGCGCTCGCTGCCCGGTGGGCGCTTCGAGCTGCCCGGCTCCGCGCAGCTGGATGACCTGGAGGACCGGCTGGACGTGTCGTTCAAGCTGGATGACGAGGACGTCGAGGTGACGACGATCGCCGGCTACCTCATGGCGAAGCTGGGCCGCATCCCCCTCAAGGGCGACGTGCTCAAGCTGGACATGTGGCGCATCCAGGTGGAGGAGGTCGATGGCCCCCGCGTGGTGAAGGTGACGGTGGAGCCCCAGGCCAGCCCCAAGCCCCCGGTGACGGCGGCTCCGGAGGCCTGAAGCCCGGGAGGCGCTCCTCGCGCCACCCCGACACGCGCTGGCGGCGCCGCCGTGTCAGAGGGGGGTGCTACACCCTCGCGGGACGCTCCCGTGAGGAGCGAGAGGGCGAGCAGGGCCTTGATCGAGGGATGCCTCCAGGAAGCGCGGAGGGACGGTAGCGTCTGTTCCCCTTCCCACAACCCCCGGGTTGTCGGGTGGGGACGAGCGCGTCCGCCCACGCGAATGCATGGGCTGGGCGGGCGTCATGCTTGATCGGTCGAAAACTTGCGTGCTACTCGTCCAGAATCGCTCCGGAGCCGATTTTTCGGCCTCGGCGCCGTTTCTCGTCCGTCCGCACCTTCTTCTCGGGAGCCCTTTCCCTCATGCGAATCAAGCGCCTGGACATCACCGGCTTCAAGTCGTTCATGGAGCGCAGCGTCTTCTCGTTCGATGAGGGCGTCACGGGCATCGTCGGCCCCAACGGCTGTGGCAAGTCGAACGTGGTGGACTCCATCCGCTGGGTGATGGGCGAGCAGAGCGCCAAGAACCTGCGCGGCCGCGGCATGGAGGACGTCATCTTCAACGGCTCGGAGTCCAAGCCGCCCCTGTCCATGGCCGAGGTGTCGCTCACCTTCCACGTGGACGAGACGGACACGCTGCCCGCGCACCTGGGCGGCATCCCCGAGGTGACCGTCACCCGCCGGCTCTTCCGCAACGGCGAGTCCGAGTACCTCATCAACAAGACGACCTGCCGCCTGTTGGACATCACCGAGCTGTTCCTCGGCACCGGCGTGGGCACGCGCGCCTACTCCATCATCGAGCAGGGCCGCGTGGGACTCATCGTCTCCAGCAAGCCCGAGGACAGGCGCCACCTGATCGAAGAGGCCGCGGGCGTCACCAAGTACAAGTCGCGCCGCAAGGCCGCCGAGCGCAAGCTGGAGGCCACCCAGGCCAACCTCCTGCGCGTCACCGACATCACCAACGAGCTGGAGCGCCGCCTGGAGAGCCTGTCGCGCCAGGCGAAGAAGGCCGAGAAGTACCGCAAGCTCAAGACGCGCATGCGCGAGATCGATCTGCACTCGGCCTCGCACCGCTTCCTGGCGCTGCACGCGGAGGCCAAGCAGCTGCAGGAGAAGCTGGGCGGCGTGGTGGGCGAGGAGCGCGAGGGCCTGGAGAAGATGCGCGAGCAGGAGGCGGCCATCGCCGAGCGCCGCGCGGGGCTCGAGGCGGAGACCCAGGCGTTGCAGAAGCTGTCGGCCGAGGTGCACGCCCTGGAGAGCGCCGTGCAGCGCGCGGACCAGGACCTGGCCTACTGGCACAAGGATCTCGAGGAGACGAGCGCCCGGGTGGCCCAGTCCGAGGTGGAACTCCAGGCGCTCAAGGCCCGGCAGGCCGAAGTGTCCGAGACCATGAGCTCGCGCGAGGCGGAGCTCAGCAACATCGCCGGCTCGTGGAAGGAGGACGAGGTGGCCATGCGCGTGGCGCAGGAGGAGCTGCGCCGGGCGGGCCAGTTGCAGGCGGAGATTGGCCTGCGGCTGGAGCAGGAGCGCGCCGCGCTCGTCACCGTGGCCAGCCGCCTGGCCAACCACGAGAGCAACCTCGTCAACCTCGCCCGCCAGAAGGCGGACCTGGAGGCCCGCCGCGCGCGCAGTCGCGCCGAGGCGGACGGCTTGCGCGAGCAGGAGAAGCAGCTCGAGGACGCGCGCCAGTCGGTGGCCCGCCAGGTGGAGGATCGCCGCCACCTGTCGATCGAGATCGCCGAGCGCAGGGGCCAGGAGGAGGAGGCGCTGCGCCGCACCCGCCAGGCGTTCACGGAGAACGAGGTGCAGGTCATCGGCCTGCGCGAGGAGCTGAGCGACAAGCGCACCCGGCTCGCCTCGCTGGAGGCGCTGCAGAAGGACTACGAGGGCTTCGACAAGGGCGTGCGCGCGGTGATGGTGCGCGCGGGCGAGGAGGCGCGCACCCAGGGCATCTTCGGCCTGGTGGCGGACGTGCTCTCCACCACGCCGCGCTACGAGCGCGCGGTGGAGGCGGTGCTCGGCGAGCGGCTGCAGCACGTCGTCGTGGAGAGCCGCGCCAAGGGCGTGGAGTTGGTGGAGTACCTCAAGGACGCCGCCGAGGGCCGGGGCAGCTTCCTGCCCGTGCCTCCCCCCGAGCGGCTCCCCCCCGAAATCCAACCGGACCGCTCCCGCCCGGGCGTGCTCGCGCGCGCCCTGGACGAGGTGACGTGTGAGCCGGCGCTCTTGCCCGTGGTGCGGCTGCTGCTCGGGGACGTGATCATCGTGGAGGATCTGGCGAGCGCGCGCTCCTACGCGGAGGCCGAGCGCGAGGCGTGCACGCTCGTCACCCTGGACGGCGAGGTGTTCCGCTCGGACGGCACCATCACCGGCGGTGAGCGCGAGGGCGCCGCGGTGGGGGCCCTGCAGAAGAAGCGGGAGATCGCCGAGCTGGCCATCGAGGTGGCCCGGGTGGAGGAGCGCTACAACGAGATCCTCACCCGGCACTACACCCTGCAGAAGCAGATGGGGGACACGGAGGACGTGCTCAAGGGGCTCTCGCGCAACCAGCACGCCGAGGAGCTGAGCCTGGCCAGCCAGGAGAAGGATCTCCACAAGGCGAGCGAGGACCTGGCGCGGGTGCGCGATCGGATCCGCGCCGTGGACGCCGAGGAGACCCAGCTCGCGCACATGTACGAGGGCCTGGCGCACGAGGAGGAGAACAGCCGGGGCGAGGTGGCGCACGGCCAGACGGACCGCGAGGCGCGCGAGGAGCGCGTGAAGCAACTGCTGGGCGAGCTGGAGTCGCTCAAGCAGCGCGCGGACGCGGCCACCGGACAGCTCACCAGCCTCAAGGTGAAGGTGGCCGCGGGCGGCGAGCGTGGCGAGGCGGCTCGCAAGGAGTTGGAGAGCCTGCTCGCCCAGCGCGAGGAGATGGCCAGCCGGGTGCGCAAGCTGGAGTCCACGGTGCGTGAGGGCGCCTCGCGCGTGGAGGACTTCAACCGCCGCATCGGCGAGACGCAAGCCCTGCGCGCCGAGAAGGCCGAGGCGCTGCGCGGCGCCACCGAGGGGCTGGAGGGGCGGCGCGCGGCCCATACCGCGGCCACCGGCGAGGTGCGTGACCAGGAGGCGGCGCTGCGCGAGCTGCGCACGAAGCTGGATGGGCTCACCCAGGGCCTGTCGCAGATGACGTTGCGCGAGCGGGAGATCTCCCTGGAGCTGGAGCACCTGGTGTCGGGGGTGCGCGAGCGCCACGCGGTGGAGCTGCCCGACGAGGTGCACAACTACCACCTGCTGCCCTCGCTGAGCGAGGAGGCGGAGCAGGAGCTCAAGGAGCTGCGCGCCCAGGTGGAGAAGATGGGGGAGATCAACCTCACCGCCATCGACGAGCACGAGGAGCTCACCCAGCGCTCGGCGTTCCTGCTCGCGCAGAAGAAGGACCTGAGCGAGTCGATGGAGAAGCTGCAGGAGGCCATCCGGCGCATCGACGCGTCGAGCCGGGAGCGCTTCAAGCAGACGTTCGACATCGTCAACGAGAAGTTCCAGGCCATCTTCCCGCGGTTGTTCGGCGGAGGCCGGGCGAGCCTGGTGCTCACTCAGGAAGGGCAGGGGACGGAGCCCGGCGTGGAGATCGTCGCCCAGCCGCCCGGCAAGAAGCTGCAGAGCATGAACCTGCTGTCCGGCGGCGAGAAGGCGCTCACGGCCGTGGCGCTCATCTTCGCCATCTTCCTCATCAAACCCACGCCCTTCTGCCTCCTGGACGAGGTCGACGCCCCGTTGGATGAGGGCAACGTGGGCCGCTACAACGACATGGTGAAGGAGATGAGCAAGCAGTCGCAGTTCATCCTCATCACCCACAACAAGCGCACCATGGAAGTGGCCGACACCCTCTACGGCGTCACCATGGAGGAGCCCGGCATCTCCAAGCTGGTGAGCGTGCGGCTGCGCGAGGCCACCGCGGCCAACGACAACACCAGCGTGGCCTGAGCCCCCGCCGCGCTCCCGCGGAAGTGAAGAAGGCGCGGCTCCTGGGGTTCCAGGGGCCGCGCCTTCGGTGTTTCAGGGCCTCGGGTGCTTCAGGCGTCGGGGGCTACTTCTTCTTGGCGTCCTTCTTGGGCGCGGCTTCCCGGGTCTCCTTGGGGCAGGCGCCCTGGTCGGCCTCGAGGCGCTTCTTGGCGTTGTCCAGGTCCTGCTGGGTGTTGTTGATGACCTCCTGGGCCTTGGGCTCCAGGTCGGCCCAGGACGCGTCCTTGGCCTTGAGCTCCTGGGCGAGCCCCAGGGTGCTCTGGTCCACCTTGAGCTGGGCGTCGATGGCGTTCACCCACGCCTGGGAGGCGTCGACGAGCACCTTGCACTTGCTCTTGAGCTCGTCCACCAGCTTCCAGTCCTTGCTCTTCTGGTACTGGGCGACGACGGCGTCATAGACCTCGGCGGCGTTGGCGCGGTGGCCGAAGGCGATGGCCGCGTCGGCCGAGCGCTGGTTGCGCACCAGATCCAACTGGAAGAAGCGCATCTCGGGCTGGAGATCCGCGGCGGGCTCGGTGGCGCGCGAGTTGAAGTGGACGAAGCGGTAGGGGAACTTCAGCTCGTCCACGTCCAGCTTCGCCGGCACCGCCGCCAGCTTGCCCTTGAGGCACGCGGCGAGCTGCTCGCCCTCGGGGGTTCCCACCGTGTCGAAGGTGATGTCGGCCGCGGTCGTCGCGGCCTTCTTCAGGGTGATGTTGGCGCGCAGCGTGGGCGGCGCCACGGTGGTGAAGCCCGCGTAGCAGTCACACCACTGGGGCTGGGCGAGCCGCACGGCGCCCGAGTAGTCCGAGCCCGGGTTGGTGCCGAACTTCACGCTGGCGCTGTTGCCGCGCTCGTGCACGAAGACGCTCTCTGACTCCACCGGCTGCGCGCCCTTGGCCAGGGCGGTGAGCGGCACGAGCGTGTCCACCGTCTTCTGCACGCACGCGGTGCCCTCGGGGGTGAGGTTCTCGCCAGAGACGGCGTGCGTGCCGCCCTGATCGTTCACGGTCGTCTTCACGACGACGCGCGTGGTCTCCGCGTCGCCGCGGGACTTGGGATCCACCAGGCACTCCATCACCTGGGGACGGGCGAAGAGCAGGCCGCCCACGAGGCCGCCCTGGTTGGCGGGCTGGGGCAGGGCGGGCAGCTGCGTCTGGCACACCGACACGTCGAAGGGCGGCTGGTTGCTGATGCGCATCCGCTCTTCTTTCGTGGTGGGGCCCTGGGTCTGGGCCTGCTGCGTGCTGGCACAGCCCGCGGCCGCCGAAGCGAGGAGGGAGGCGATGGCGATACGACGTATCATGTGGAGGTTCTCCGTTGGGGTCAGGACAACGGAGGCGTCATTTATCAAGTCCCTCGGCGTTCTTGAGATCCTTCAAGCGCAAACCGTTCTTCTTGACCAGTCGGTAGAGGCTCTGCATGGACAGGCCCGTGTGCTGCTCGGCCTTCTTCATGTCGAAGTTGGACTCGCGCATGACCTCGGCGAAGTAGAGGCGCTCGAAGTCGGCCACCACGCGATCCTTGGCCTCGTGGTAGGGCATGTTCGTCACCAGGGCGGCCACGCTGGTGGTGGGCTGCTCGCCATCGGGGCGGCGCTGGTTCTGGGCCATGAAGTCCAGCCAGCTCGAGTTGCCCGTCTCCTGCATGAGCGCGCCGCGCTCGAGCACGTTGCGCAGCTCGCGCACGTTGCCCGGCCAGTCATAGCCCTCGAAGAGGGCGAGCGTCTGGGGGGTGAGCTCGAAGGAGGACTTGATGCCGCGCAGCAGCGACTGGGCCAGCACGGGGATGTCCTCGCGCCGGGTGCGCAGCGGGGGCAGGCGCACGCGCGCCACGGCCAGGCGGAAGTAGAGGTCCGCGCGGAAGCGGCCCTGGCGCACGTCCTCCTCGAGGTTTCTGTGAGTGGAGGCGATGACGCGCACGTCCACCGGCATGGGCGCCCCGGTGAGCGAGGGCACCTCGCGCGACTCGAGCACGCGCAACAGCTTGGGCTGGAGCGACAGGGGCAGCTCGCCCACCTCGTCCAGGAACAGGGTGCCGCCCTGGGAGGCCTCGAACACGCCCTTGGCGCCCTTGTCCTCGTCGGCGCGCAGACCGCCGAACAGCTCGCGCTCGGCCTTCTCCTCGGTGATGAGGTTGCAGTCCACCACCTTGAAGGGGCCGTGGCGGCGCATGGAGTGCTGGTGCACGGCGCGCGCGGCCAGTTCCTTGCCGGTGCCCGTCTCGCCCTCGAGCAGCAGGTTCATGTCCTCACGGGCGATGCCGCGCAGCTGCGCGAAGACGACCCGCGTCTTCTCCGCGGTGCCCACCAGCGAGCCGAAGGCATCCGCTCCCCCCGAGACTTCCACCTCGGTGGCGCGCGACTCCTGCTTGATGACGAGCTTCGTCTTGCCCAACTGCACCTTGTCGCCGTGCTGCAGCAGCACCTGGATCACCCGGTGGCCATCCAGGAAGGTGCCGTTGCGGCTGCCCAGGTCGCGCAGGAGGATGCCCTGCGAGCTGCGCTCCAGTTCCAGGTGGCGGCGGCTCACCGTCTGATCACTGAGCACCAGGTCACTCGCGGGGTCGGAGCCCACGCGCAGCAGCGCGTCCTGGGTGGTGACCTTCTTGCCCTTGTCCGGCCCCGAGTTGACCTCGACGGTCCAGTCACGCACCTGGATGCGTGTTGGCGGACTGTCTCCCACCTGCACGGTCAACGTGGACTCGGCTCTGTCGTCGATCATGGGCGTGGTCCCTCCATTCCGCGCGGCGAGCAGGAGGCTCCGCCAGCTTCACGGAAGTTCCTGTTTACGAGGGCTTCCCGAAGGGAGCAAGCGTTTGTCTCGCGCTCCGGACCGTCCACGAGGAATCAAGTCCTCCGGGAGATTTCCAACCGGAGCGGGATCCGGGGCGGACACGGGACAGGCCCCTGGGGAGAGCCCAACACGCACGACGGCCCGGACACGACGGGGTGCCCGGGCCGTTCGCCGCCGAGTGGAAGCCGCTAGTACTTGGCGGGCGAGTCACTGGCCGGGAACGACTCCTTGGATTGCTCGTCCACGATGTCGTCCTGCGCCTGCCCACCCGACTTCATCTGGGCGTTGGTGGGAGCGCCGGTGCCCTTGCGCAGGTGCTCGGCATCCACCACCAGCTTCTTGCCGGGCTGCACGCGGGCCTCACGTGGCGCCTCGTTGCGTGCCATCCGGGCCCCGAGCAGGTTCTTGGCGCGCTCGGCCAGGTCCTTCTGGGACTCCTGGTAGTCGCGCAGGAACTCGACCACTTCCCGGTCCCCCTGTTGCTCGGCGTCCTGGATGTACTGGTCCACGTCCGACGCCGCCTGGAGCCGTTGGTAGATCACGCCGATGACGTCGTCCTTGATGCCCGGGGACTTTCCACCTGTCTTGGCCATCGTCCACCTCCCCTGTGTGAGAACCCTGAGTGGGAAATCGCTCGGGGTAACCTGCTCATGGGGGAGGCGAGATGCTTGCCGGGGGCGGGGCTCGCCCGCCCGCTCGCCACTCAGGCCTGGAGCATGGGCTCCAGCTTGCCGTCCCGGTCCAGTTGGGCCAGGTCGGTGTAGCCCCCGACGTGGGTGCTGCCGATGAAGATCTGCGGCACCGTGCGCTGGCCGCCGCTCATCTCCACCAGCTTCGAGCGCATCTCGTCGTCACTCGTCACGTCCACTTCCTCGTAGGCGACGCCCTTGCGCTTGAGGAGATCCTTCGCCCGGACGCAGTAGCCACAATAGGTGGTGGTGTAGATCTTCACGGGTTGCACGTGTGTCCTCCTGGTTGTCTATGGGCTGAAATTAATCGCGAGCCGGGTGCCGTGCCATCCAGGCGTGCGGTCTGACGGACCCCGCAAAGCCAACGGCCCCTGGCTCCACGAGGGAACCAGGGGCCGTGGCGGGGAGGCCCGGAGCGCGGGGATGCCGCGCCCACGGATCCGCGGGAGGGAATTACATCCCCATGCCGCCCATGCCACCCATGCCGCCCATGCCACCCATGCCGCCGCCACCGCCGGCCGGCATGTCCTTCTCCTCCTTCGGACGCTCGGCCACCATCGCCTCGGTGGTGAGCATCAGGGAGGCCACGGACGCCGCGTTCTGCAGCGCGGTGCGGCTCACCTTGGCCGGGTCGATGACGCCGGCGGCCAGCAGGTCCTCGTAGACGCTGGTGGCGGCGTTGAAGCCGTACGAGCCCGTGCCTTCCTTGACCTTGTTGACGATGACGCTGCCCTCGAGGCCGCCGTTGGCGACGATCTGGCGCAGCGGCTCCTCGACGGCGCGGCGGATGATGTCCACGCCGAACTTCTCACCGGCGTCGACCTTGACGTTCTCCAGCACCTTGGAGCAGCGCAGCAGGGCCACGCCGCCGCCAGGAACCACACCCTCCTCGACGGCCGCGCGGGTCGCGTTGAGGGCGTCCTCCACGCGAGCCTTCTTCTCCTTCATCTCGGTCTCGGTCGCGGCGCCCACGTTGATGACGGCCACGCCGCCCACGAGCTTGGCCAGACGCTCCTGGAGCTTCTCGCGATCGTAGTCGCTGCTGGTCTCCTCGACCTGGGCGCGGATCTGCTTCACGCGCGCCTCGATCTCCGTCTGGGCACCGGCACCGTCGACGATGGTGGTGTTGTCCTTGTCGATGGTGACGCGCTTGGCGCGGCCCAGGTCGGTCAGCTGCAGCGTCTCCAGCTTGATGCCCAGGTCCTCGGCGATCATCCGGCCGCCCGTCAGGGTGGCGATGTCCTCGAGCATGGCCTTGCGGCGGTCACCGAAGCCCGGCGCCTTCACCGCCGCCACGTTGAGCACGCCGCGGATCTTGTTCACCACGAGCGTGGCCAGCGCCTCGCCCTCGATGTCCTCGGCGATGATGAGCAGGGGCTTACCCGAGCGGGCCACCTGCTCGAGGATGGGGAGCATGTCCTTCATCGAGGAGATCTTCTTCTCGTTGATGAGGATGAGGGGGTCGTTGAGGACGACCTCCATGCGCTCCGGATCCGTCACGAAGTACGGGGAGAGGTAGCCGCGGTCGAACTGCATGCCCTCGACCACGTCCAGGGTGGTGTCGAGGCCCTTGGCCTCCTCCACCGTGATGACGCCCTCCTTGCCGACCTTCTCCATCGCGTCGGCGATGATCTGCCCGATGGTGGTGTCACCGTTGGCGGAGATGGTGCCGACCTGGGCGATCTCCTTCTTGTCCTTGGTGGGCTTGGCCAGGTTCTTCAGCTCGGCGGTGATGGCCGCCACGGCCTTGTCGATGCCGCGCTTGATGTCCATCGGGTTGTGCCCGGCGGCCACCAGCTTGGCGCCCTCGCGGAAGATGGCCTGCGCCAGCACGGTCGCCGTCGTGGTGCCGTCACCGGCCACGTCGCTGGTCTTGGAGGCAACCTCCTTGACCATCTGGGCGCCCATGTTCTCGAACTTGTTCTCCAGCTCGATCTCCTTGGCCACCGTCACGCCGTCCTTGGTGATGGTGGGGGAGCCGAAGGACTTCTCGATCACCACGTTGCGGCCCTTGGGCCCCAGGGTGACCTTGACCGCGTCGGCCAGGATGTTCACGCCGCGCAGGATGGACTCGCGCGCGCGGACGTCGAAAAGAATGTCTTTTGCCATGATCTGGATTCCTTGAAAGGGAAGAGGAGGGAGCGGGGGAATTACTTCTCGATCACGCCGAGCACATCCTCCTCACGGAGGATGAGGTGCTCCTCACCGTCGAGCTTGATCTCGGTGCCCGCGTACTTGCTGAACAGGATGGTGTCGCCGGCCTTGATGTCCATGGCGCGCACCTTGCCATCCTCCAGCACCTTGCCATTGCCGACGGCGATCACCTTGCCCTCGAGCGGCTTCTCCTTGGCGGTGTCGGGGATGAACAGACCGCCCTTGGTCTTGTTCTCCTCGGCCACGCGCTTGATGATCAGACGATCCTGCAGGGGACGAATCTTCATGGTCGGTCTCCTCGAAAGGGGGACGAGCCGGGGATACGGCGCGCCCACGGGGTTGATGAAGGGCCTCTGGCCCAGGCGATTAGCACTCACACCTCGCGAGTGCCAACCGCCAAGCGCGCGGGATAATAACCAGGGGACTCGACCCGTCAAGCGCGCCCGGACACGCGCCAGGAAAGGTGGCAACCGCCCGGGATGACTCGGTTTTCCCGGGATTGTCCACCAGTGGATTTCCGGCACCACGGGCCACTGTCCCCGGTGACTTTCTGGCAGTCGACAGGGGGGAGTGCCAACGTAAGCCCTTGGAATGATTGAATGCCGCTTTGCGGCATTGCGGGCTCATTGGTATTCTGACCTGTACATCCCCCGCCGCGATTTCCGGGGGAAGGAAGGGAGGTCGAGCGTCCATGAGTCAACTGGTCACGTCCCCGTCATTGAAGGAATTCTTCAAGACGCTCCTGGAAGAGGTCATCCGGCGCCAACGGGTCGCGGTCGCGGAGACGACCGAGTTCTACCTGGTGAACCTGCTGGCGGAGTTCGCTTCGTCCGACAAGCTCTTCAGCAAGGGAGAGGACGGGCGCTCGGAGCAGGAGCCGCTGGCGGTGCTGTATCACCGCTCGCTCCAGCAGCAGCGCGACGAGCGCATCCGGACCCTGCGGCGGCTGGGGGACGTGTCGCTCTATCAGGCGGGCTTCTTCTCGGGCGCGCTGCGCGAGGGGCCCGTGGGGCCGGACTACTACATCCAGATGGGCGGAGCGGCGTACGGGCAGCTGGCCGATCTGGCCCCGGCCGCGGGCTTCGCCGCCGTGTACCGCGAGCTGAGCGCCCGCTTCCGCGCGCTCGTCGAGGTGCTCGGGGAGATCGCGGCGCGGGGGCTGGTGAGCAATGGCCCCGCGGGCGCCCTCAAGGTGTACGAGAGCTGGGTGCGCACCGGGGATGACCGGCTGGAGCGCGTCCTGGTCGACGCGGGCCTGGTGTGCCCCAAGGGGATGCCCAACTGAGCCCGGGGGTCGGCGAGTGATCGACCGAATGCAGGCCCACCTGGAGGCCATCTATGGCCTCACCTGCGAGGCCCGGGCGGAGGTCTTCCTGGTGGACTCCGAGGCGGCGCTCCTCCTGGGCTCCACCGGCCGCTCCGAGGAGGAGTTGCTCGTGCGCGAGGAGGACGGGGAGGTGGAGGTCGCCCTCTATCTGGCCCCCGCGCTGCTGCGGCGGCTCGAGCCCTACGCGGGCGCACCGGTCCACGCCCTGATGGAGCGCGAACTGGACGGCTTCTGCCAGGTCGCCGAGGGCGTCTCCCATTTCGTCTATCTGGCGCATACGGCCACCCAGGAGCGGACCGTGTCCCTGTTGGAGCTGGAGGCTCAGGCGGAGGTGGACAAGTTCGCCCTGTGCCTGCTGCACCGCTGGGGGACGGGCGTGCGGGCCTGGGCCGAGGAGCTGCGCTGGCGGCTGTTCGACCGGGTGTCCTACCGGAGCCGACTGTCCGAGGAGGAGCGCTGGCGCTACCAGGAGGCCAACCGGCTGTCTCGCAACTTCTGCTCCCGGCTGATGGGGCACGTGGCGTCCCGGCGGTTGGAGCGGTTGTTGTCGGATCTGCGTTACGCGTACCGATTGGGCGCGGAAGCCAAGTTGCGCCACTTCGCGCAAGTCTCCTGACCGCGGCGGGTGCTCATCGGTTACGGTGGCATCATGCCCCGTGAGGCCTCCGCCGGAGGAATCGTCGTTCGAGAACAGGCAGGAGAGCTGGAGGTGGCCGTCATCCGCCCCCATGGTCGCTCCCTGTGGGCGCTGCCCAAGGGACACGTGGACCCCGGGGAGTCCGCCGAGCAGACCGCGACGCGCGAGGTGTGGGAGGAGACGGGCCTGCGGGCCACGCTCGTCGCGCCGCTGGGGGAGATCCGCTACGTCTACCAGTTCCGTGGCCAGCGCATCTTCAAGCGCGTCCACTTCTTCCTCTTCCGCTATCACTCGGGCGTGCTCGGTGACATCCAGCACGCGGGACAACGGGTGGAGGTGGACGAGGCCCGCTGGGTACCGCTCGTGCGCGTGGCCTCGCTCCTGGGCTACAAGGGCGAGAAGGCCATCGCCGCGCGCGCGGCCCGGATGCTGCTGCGCGCGGGCAACCCCCTCGCCGTCTCCGGACGACCGCCGGATCAGGGTGATGACTAGGCGCCCTTGGGCTCCTTGGAGTACTTGCCGGTGAGGGCCTCGCGCACGTCGCGATCGAACTTCACCCGGCCGGTGGCCACCTCGCGCAGCGAGAGCACGGGCGGCTTGTTCTTGGAGATGTCGATGATGGGGCGGGCGCCGGCCATCAGCTGACGGGCGCGCTTGGCCGCCAGCAGCACGAGCGCGAAGCGGTTGTCGACCAGGGGGAGGCAGTCTTCGACTGTGACGCGAGCCATGGTACAGGGGTCCTTCGCTGAATACCGAGGGGAAGAGACCCAACGTAGAGAGTGACTCCCACCGAGTCAAGGACGGATGCCCGGGAGGGCAGGTGGGCGGGGTGGCCCCTGCTCGGAACCCGAAGTGTGTTATTCTTTCCTGTTTTCGAGGGAAGACATGACTTGCTCCGTCGCCCCCGCGTTGGCCACCGAGACAGTCACGACCCACACGGGCGGGTGGAGGGCGGTGTGGACTCCGCGCTCGCTCTGGGGACTGGTGGCGCTCCTGCTGGGCACCGGCTGGGCCGACGTCTTCTACCTGGGCCGCTTCAGCGCGTGGGCGCTGGGCCTCCGACTGGCGTGGGCCGCCCTCCTCGTGGTGATGAGGTTCCTGCCCGACGGCTCTCCCGCGTGGAACCGCGCGACGCTGTACTTCTTCGTGCTCGGCTCGACGTCCTGCATGGTGGGGCTGGCTGGTGTCATGGGGGGAGTGGGGACTCCCTACTTCGTTCTGGTGGCCACCATGCCCCTGAGCGTGGGCCTCGGCCTGTCCCTGTGGCGGGACCGGGGCGCCATCTTCCTCTGTGGCGCGGCATGCTTCGCGGGCAGCCTGCTGCTCGTGCGCCACGCCCAGCGGCCCTGGGTCGAGTCGGCGTTCTGGCTGATGCTCATGGTGTGCACGACGCTCGTCGCCGACTTCCTCTGCTCGCGCGTGTCCCATGCCTTGAACGTGGAGCAGGGCATCCGCAGCGAGCGCGCGCGCCGCGAGGCCCTGGAGGCGCTGACGCTCAGTGAGCACCGGCGGGCCCAGGCCGAGAAGCTGGCGCTCGTGGGGCAGTTGTCGGCGGGGGTGGCGCACGAGATCAACAACCCGCTGGCCTACGTGGGCTCCAACGTGGACCACGTGCGCGAGGAATTGCTGGCGCCGCACGAGGTGGACCGCGAGGCGCTGGCCGACGTGCTCGCCGAGACGCGCCTGGGCGTGCGGCACATCCAGCAGATCGTCGCGGACCTGAAGGGGTTCGCGCGCATGGAAGCCCAGGAGCCCGCGGACTGCTCGCTGGCGGAAGTGGTGGCCGATGCCATGAAGCTGGCCTCGCTCCGGCTCAAGCACGTGGCGTGGCTGCACATCGACGTGCCCGTGGAGCTGCCGAGGATCTTCGCCGTGCGCCAGCGCCTGGTGCAGGTGGTGATCAACCTGCTCGTCAACGCCGGCGATGCGCTGGAGACGCACCGGGCCGGTGGGGGCGAGGTGCGGGTGACGGGCCGCCTCGGGGAGGCGCACGTGGCGTTGCTCGTCGAGGACAATGGGCCGGGCATCCCTCCCGAGGTGCTGCCCCGGCTCTTCGAGCCCTTCTTCACGACCAAGGGGCCCGACAAGGGCATGGGCCTGGGGCTCAACCTGTCACGCGAGCTGGTGGCCCAGTTCGGCGGACGGCTCACCGCGACCAACCGCCCGGAGGGCGGGGCCCGTCTGTGCCTCGAAATGCCCGTGGGCGACACCGCGGGTGCTGCTTCTTTCCAAAGGCCGACACCCTCCCTCGAGTGAGGGGATGACTCGGTGCCCGGCGTGCGGATGATGAGAGCGCGTTCCGGGAGGTGTGTGGATGGGGCATGTGCGCGAAGGCGCGATGGCCGCGGATGGGTCCGTCTCCAAGGTGGTCTTGATCTCCTCGGTGGCGGCCCTGGGCGGCTTCCTGTTCGGCTACGACACGGCCGTCATCAACGGGGCCGTGGGGGCCCTGGCGTCCACCTTCCAGGCCAGCGACACCGCCATCGGCCTGACCGTGTCCTCGGCGCTGCTCGGCTCGGCCGTGGGGGCGTTCGTGGGCGGTCAGATGGCGGACCGCCTGGGACGCATCCGGGTGATGGTGGTGGCCTCCATCCTCTTCTCCGTGAGCACGGTGGGCTCGGGGCTCGCCTTCGGGCTCGTGGACCTGAGCCTGTGGCGGCTGGTGGGCGGCATCGCCGTGGGCATCGCCAGCGTCATCGCTCCCGCCTACATCGCGGAGATCGCTCCCGCCCACCTCCGGGGCCGGCTCGGCTCGCTGCAGCAGTTGGCGATCGTCACGGGCATCTTCGCCGCGCTGCTCGTCGACTACGGCATCGCCGCCGGGGCGGGCTCGGCGGAGAACCCCTACTGGTTCGGGCTGTCCGCGTGGCGCTGGATGCTCTTGTCCGAGCTGCCCGTCGCCGTGGCCTATGGCGTGGGCGCCCTCATGATTCCCGAGTCCCCACGCTACCTCGTCGCCAGGCGCCAGGAGGCCAAGGCGCTCACCGTGCTGCGCACCGTGCTGGGCCGCGGCGCCGAGGCGAAGATGGTGGAGATCCGCCGCACGCTCTCCACCGAGGATCACGGCCACTTGAAGGATCTGCGCGGGCGCTTCGGCCTGCTGCCCATCGTCTGGATGGGCATCGGCCTGTCGGTCTTCCAGCAGTTCGTCGGCATCAACGTCATCTTCTACTACTCGAGCGTCCTCTGGCAGGCGGTGGGGTTCTCGGAGCAGAACTCGCTCATCATCACCGTCATCACCAGCGTCACCAACATCGTCACCACGTTCATCGCCATCGCCACGGTGGACCGCTTCGGGCGCAAGCCCCTGCTCATCATCGGCTCGGTGGGCATGGCGCTGACGCTCGGGACGATGGCGTTCGTGTTCGGCTCGGCGCCGCTCGATGCCTCGGGCGCTCCCGTGCTCCAGGGCTCCGCGGGCACCCTCGCCCTCGTCGCCGCCAACCTCTATGTCTTCTGCTTCGGCATGTCGTGGGGTCCGGTGGTGTGGGTGCTGCTCGGGGAGATGTTCAACAACCGCATCCGCGCCCAGGCCCTGGCGCTCGCCGGCTCCGCGCAGTGGGTCGCCAACTTCCTCGTCTCCGCCACCTTCCCCAGCCTGCGCACGGCGGGGTTGGGCATCGCCTACGGCCTGTACACCGCGGCGGCGGCGGCCTCGCTCTTCTTCGTCGTCTTCTTCATCCGCGAGACCAAGGGCAAGGAGCTGGAGGACATGTGAGCCGCGGCCTCAGGGCCCCAGCGCGGAGACGTCCGGACACGCCTCGGGACTGCCTTCCGGAGCCGCGTTCCAGCTGCGCTGGCGGTAGGTGAGTTGGAAGCCCGTGTCCCAGCACTCCACCTGGGTCTCCTCGAGGCCCTCGGTCACGTCCCCCCCCGTCACCTCCGCGCGGGCCACCCCGGCCCCGTCCCGCGTCCATCGGCTGAGGACGGACAGATCCTCGCGCCGCTCGCCCGGCAGGAGGTCGGCCCGGAGGAAGAACCTCATTTCCCCGAGCCCGTCGGGCAACTGGCGGTAGGTGTACTGGAACTCCCGCTTGGCCTGGGCGGAGACGAAGTTCATCTCCACGCGCAGGGGCAGTGTGCGCGTCTGATAGACGATGTCCAACCGCTCCTGGGTCGAGAGCCACTCCTGCCCCTGTTCCGAGATCCACCCCAGATCGAAGCCATTGGCGACCGCCGCTCCGATCTGAAGGTGCACCGCTCCCGTTCCCCGGCGCAGGCCTCCGTCCGCCTGGAAGATGCCCTCCAGGAAGGTCCACCAGCCCGCCTCGCCCGAGCCGGTGCGCCGCACCTCGAGCCGGTAGTCGAAGACGCGGCCCTTGCGAGTCATCAAGAGGCGCACCTCGTGGGTTCCAGACGCGTCGAGCGTCATGGGCCCCCAGATCCGCTTGCCCAGGGCGCGTGTCGTCGGGGGCTCGGTCTGGATCAGCTCCAGGCGCGACAGCAGGGCATCCAGCCCCGCGTTGAAGATGTCCGAGGCATCGTGGGTGTTGAGATAGAACTGCGAGGCCTCTCCCACGGCGAGCCGGGCCACGCGTTGCCCCGGGCCCCTGGTGCCGGCGCGCTCCTCGCTTCCAGGCAGCCGGGCCATCAGATCCTCGCGCGCGGGCAGGGCGTTGAGGAACTCGAGGTCGTCGTTGGAGAAGTTGCCCACACAGGCGCTGGCGGCACAGCCCAGCAGCAAGAGCCAGAGGGTTCGCATGACACGCTCCCGATTCACAGCCGGAACGTGACGAGTGCCCCGAGTTCCCAGTAGCCCAGGGAGCGTTGCTCGTCGACGTTGTAGAGGAGGTAATGGACGCGGGCGCGTCCGGTGAGTTCGATGTGGTGGGTCAGCGGCCAGCGCACCCCCGCCATCAGCCCGGGGGTGACCACCCCGTAGAACTGGGTCGGCAGGCGCGTGTCCGTGAAGTCGCGAACCATGACCGAGTAGGCCAGACGCGCGCCCAGGAACGGGCTCGCGCGGCCGAGGGGCCACTCGCGCACGAACGACGTGCCCACGTTGAGCAGCGAGTAGCGGTAGAGCGGCCCCGACAGCGTGGGCAGCGCCAGCGTGGCCTGCCGCGAGCCGAAGGACAGATCGACGTCCCAGCGCCAGTCCTCGTGGAAGTAGTGGTGCAGGCTCGCCTCCAGCCCCAGCATCGGCGTGGAGAGGAAGAGGTTGTCGCGCGTGGGTGAGTCGAAGAAGGAGTGGTAGCCGCCGCTGAGCCCCAGCGTCCAATAGGCGCGCCGCGTGCGCGTCTGGTACGGCGCGCCCTTCACCGGATCATCCGAGAAGGGCGCGTCGCGCAGGCTCGACTCGTCGAGCACCGTGGTGCTCCCGCGACGCACCTCCGCCTCGCCGATGCGCAGCCGGTCCGCCAGTCTGCGCTTCACCGTGTAGCGGCCCGGCCCCAGCGCGAGCCTGCGCTCGGTGTCCGCCGCCTTGTCCACCTCGGCGACCACCAGGCCCAGGGGGCTCACGAAGTAATAGGCGCCCGCGGGCGCGCCACCCGGCAACAGCACGCCCTCGTCGTGTCCCCGGAGGTCCGTCAGCACCAGGTCCCCCTGGCCCGACAGGTCGTAGCTGAAGGTGGGGTGCTGCGCTCCGGCGCCGCTGTCGGCGGTGTCCGCCACCGTGCGCGCATAGGCATGGGAGTAGGCCTCGAAGAGCGTCACCTGCCCGTCCCCCGAGCGATCCGCGTCTCCCAGCAGGCCGCTGAAGAGGTGGTGGGTGAAGTAGCTGCCCCCCAGCAGATCCGACTCCTGGGAGTCCTCGTCCGCCGAGCTGGAGGTGAGTAGGACGAGCCCCCGGGCGACCTGGGCCGGGCCCGTGTCGATGGCGAAGGCGGGCGCGCGCCGGGCGCCCTTCGTGCGGGTGAGCGACCCCGAGCGGCACGCATCCAGGATGGCGATGCGGATGTCCACGGGCGAGGCCTCCAGTCGGCGCTTGAGCGCCTCCAGCTCCAGCACCCCCTCGCCCATGCGCAGCGCGCCGTCCTTCGCGTGGCCTGAATAGTAGAGGATGAGCTCGGTGCGCTCGCCCCGGGCCCGCGCTACCCGGGCCTGGGCCTCCACCTCGGCGAGCGCCCGCAGGAAGTCCTCGGGCTCCTCGTCCAGCAGCAGCCGCGAATCTCCGGGTGCCACCCCGCCCAGCCGCGACAGCAGGCCCAGCATCGTCCGGGCATCCTGCCGCGCGAAGCGCAGCGGCCGGGTGCCCGCGCCCCCCTCGTCATTGCCCGCCGCCAGCGCGAAGCGGCGCGTGGGGACGGCGCCCGCGGCGCTCGCCAGGAGCAGCCCCAGGAGCACTCCCCAGGCGGACAGGCCCAGACGCCTCATGGCTTGTGCAGCACCCAGTCGATTTCCTCCCCACCCAGCTCCAGGGGCCCCATCTCCGAGACCTGGTGGCCCGCCTCCTCCCAGGCGCGAAGCGCTCGCGCCGCCACCACCTCCAGCTCCAGGGGCTCGCTGGACAGCAGCACCATCACCCGCTCATTGCCCGTCCCCGTGAAGCGCACGCTGTCGGGCAGCCAGTGCCGTCCGTCTCCCGGCTCCACGCGCAGGCTGCGCTGATCCTCGGTGGTGTACAGCGGGGAGACCTCCCCGGTGTCGTCCAGCGAGAGGGCGAGGATGAACGCGTGGGGTCCCGCCGTGTAGCCGATCCGCACCCGCTCGTTCGGCAGCACCGTCTCCGTGTCCCCGGGGAGCACGGCGCGCTGGGGGCCCTCGCCACCAATGCGCAGGGTCGCCGAGGCGCCACCGCCCTTGAGCCGGTTGGTGGACTCGGGCTCGAGGAAGGGACGCACCGTCACCGTGAGCAGCACCAGGGCCGCTGCCGCCACCAGCAGGCCGTTGACGCGCGGCCGCGCGGCGGGCTTCTTCGTCTCCGTCTCCTTCAGGGTGACCCCGGCCGCGAAGCGCTCGAAGGGCACCTGGGCCTCGAAGCGCGCCTGTTCCTCCTCGAGGCCGTGGAGCACCCGTTGGCACTCCGCGCAGGTGGCGACATGGCTCCGGGCCTGTCGAGCCTCTCCGCCGGGCAGCTCCCCGGCGCGCAGCCGTCGCAGCGTCCACTCCGTCAGATGAGCGCTCATGGAACCTTCAGCTCCTCGTTCGTCAGGGTCGCGAAGCCCTCCAGCCGCCTGCGCACCGTGGGCACCGAGCGGCCCAGCAGCGCCGCCACCTCTTCCAGCGTCATTCCATCCACCCAGTAGTGCACTACCGCCGCCTGGGTCTCGGGGTCCACCCGGGACAGGAGCGAGCGCACCAGGTCGCGCGTCTCCAGGGTCCGCTCGCCTCCGTCCCCCTCGGGACGTGCCCGCTCGTCCCGCTCGAACGAGCGGCGCCACGGGGCCTGCTCCGCGCGCAACTGGTTGAGGCAGTAGTGGGTGGCGACCTTCATCAACCACGCCAGGGGGGAGTTCGCCAGGCGCAACGACGCCGGCTGCCGCAGGACACGCACGAAGACCTCCTGCGCCGCGTCCTCCGCCTTCGTGGCGTCCTTCAAGAGAAAGCGGCAGCGTCCGTACACGCTGCCACCGTACGTCTTGTACAGCTCGTGCAGGAAGGCATGCCGGTCCTGCGGGCCTCCGTCGATGACCTTCAGGTCCGGTGGGGTCGTCACTGCCAAGAACTGCCTCGTCTCGCCTCGGGGGGGAGGGCCGAGCCTACCCGCCCCGTCCTCGTCACCGTGAGCGACCAGGCGTCCCGCTGGAGCGGCTCCTGGCGCCCTGGACGGAGGTGTCTCCGTCCACGGCGATGGGTGGGTCCTCGTCACGAGCGTCTCCCCTCGAAGTCTGCCCGGCCCTGGGGTGCGCGCGGCTCGTTCGCTGGAAGAGACACCGTGGCCCCGAAAAACGAAAAGCGGCCCGGACGAAAACTGAAAGCGTAGGGATTTCGAGCCCTTGGGAACACGCCCGCCTGCCCTCCAAGCGGACCTGGGTCCAATTTCGACGGGGGTCCGCCCCGTCCCTAGCTTTCCCCCCATGGAAATGGAAAAGCGAGACTCCAATCATCCAGGAGAGATGGGAATCGACGCCTCGCTCGCCGAGCGGCAACGTCATCCCGAGGAACTCAACACGCGCGGGCGCGCCGTCGAGGTTCTGTTGGACGCGGGCGTGCCATTCCTGGTGGGAGGGGCCTACGCGTACTCCGCCTATACGGGCATCTACCGCGACACGAAGGATCTGGATCTGTTCCCGCGCAAACGCGACGCGGAACAGGCGCTGATCGTCCTGGAGAAGGACGGCTGGCGCACGGAGCGCACGGACGAGGCGTGGCTCTACAAGGCCTGGCGGGGTGACTACTTCGTCGACTTCATCTTCTCCTCGGGCAACGGAGTGGCCACGGTGGACGACGAGTGGTTCGAGCACGCGCGCAAGGCGCCGGTGTTCGGCCGCGAGTGTCTGGTGTCCCCGGCCGAGGAGACCATCTGGTCCAAGGCCTTCGTCACCGAGCGCGAGCGCTATGACGGCGCGGACATCAACCACCTCATCCTCAAGATGGGGCACGGCATGGACTGGGCGCGGCTGCTGCGCCGCTTCGACCGGTACTGGGAAGTGCTGCTCAGCCACCTGATGATGTTCCGCTTCGCCTACCCGTGCGAGCGCGACCTGGTGCCCACGTGGCTCATGACGGAGCTCATGTCGCGCACGCTCGACACCTTGAAGGAGGGCAACTGGCAGGAGCGCTTGTGCCGCGGCACGCTCATCTCCAAGGTGAACTACATGGTGGACATCCATCACTGGGGCTACCGGGATGGCAAGTCCTGGGACGAGCGGGATCGAGAGAAGGGGGACGCACGTGGCGCGAGATGCGAACTCGAAAATACGCTTGGCGGCGGTCGGTGATCTCCACTGCCGGGACGATCAGCACGGACGCTTCCGCCAGTTCGTCAAGCAGGTCAACGCGGAGGCGGATCTGCTGGTGCTCTGCGGAGACCTGACGGATCGCGGCATGGTGGAGGAGGGCAAGGTGCTCGCCGAGGAGCTGTCCGCGCTGCGCGTCCCGGTGGCCGCGGTGCTCGGCAATCATGACTACGAGCACAACCAGGCCAAGGAGATCTGCGGCGAGCTGGCGCGCGCCGGGGTGCACATCCTCGATGGGGACCACTTCATCTTCGAGAAGGTGCTGGGGGTGGCGGGCGTGAAGGGCTTCGGTGGAGGCTTCGGCAACGCCACGCTGCAGGCCTTCGGCGAGGGGCAGACGAAGTCCTTCGTCCAGGAGGCGGTGCACGAGTCGCTCAAGCTGGAAGCGGCGCTCAGCCACCTGGATACGCCCAAGAAGGTCGTCATCATGCACTACTCCCCCGTGGCGGAGACGCTGGAGGGGGAGAACATCGAGATCCGCCCCTTCCTGGGCACCAGCCGGCTGGCGATGCCGGTGGACCACTACGGCGCGGAGGCGGTCTTCCATGGCCACGCGCACCATGGCGCGCCCCAGGCGAAGACGAAGAGCGGCATCCCCGTCTACAACGTGGCGATGCCGCTCATGACGAAGATGCACCCGGAGCAGCGCTTCCTGCTGCTCGAGGTGTGAGGCCTCGCGCGCCCGCTCAGGGCGCGTTGCCCTGTCCCTGATCCAGCAACTCCTCCAGCGTCAGGGGCAGGGCGTCGAGCGCGGCGGTGCTCAGCTCGTAGATGTCCTCGGACGAGCCCCGCCCGAAGGTGCGCTGGGAGTTGTCCGGCACGGGGTTTCCCAGCCACAGCCGCGCCATCTCCTGGCCCGTGCCATCCATCAGCGTGACCCCGCGGGAGCTGTCGGTGATGCCGTAGCGCGCCCCGAGCTTCGCCCCGGTGGCGACCACGGCCTCCGCCTCGAGCTTCTCCAGCGAGCCGAGCAGGGAGGCCACCTTGAATTCCCGGGCCCGGCCAGGCAGGGGGGACACCACCTCCCAGCGTTTGGTTTGCGAGTCCTTCTCCAGGGTGATGGGCTCGCCGCGGCCGCCGGGGTGGATGACGAACTTCTCCACCTGGCCGGCCTGCACCTCGAGCACCTTCTTGCTCTTGAAGTCCAGGGGCGGGGGCTCCAGCACGGCGAGGGCACCGGAGTCCACCTGCGCCAGCATGGGCTCCTTCACGCCCTCGGTGCTCACGAAGGCCCGCTTGAAGCCGCCCACCTGCAGCTCCACGAACCGCAGGCGCATGGGCCCGCCGACCTTGGGCACCAGGGTGGCCTCCACCACGGGTTTCTCCAGGGCCCGCTTCACCTGGGGCTCCCACTCCGGTTCCGGGAAGCCGATGGCCTTGTAGCGATTCAGCTCTTTGAAGATGCTCGCCACGCGCCTGGTATCCGCGCGCATCACCATCGGCTGGGCCATCTGCCAGGGCTTGTCGGTGGTGGCGCGCTCCAGGAGGAGGGTGTTCTTGCGCCCCTTCAGCTCGATGCGCAGCAGCGAGGACTCCTCCAGGCCAAACACCACGTGATTCCTCCAGGAGGAGGGCTCCTTGAGCAGCAGCACGCGCAGCTCGCCCTGGGCGAGGTAGACGTGGGGATCTCCTTCGCGGCGCACGTACACCGAGCCGTCGAAGACGTTCTCGATGCCCAGATGGAACGTCACCGAGTGCTGGCGCGAGGCGTCCTGCGCGCCGCCTCCCTGGGCGTCCGGTACGTAGGCCCGGGCCGACACGGTGGCGCGAGGTGGCTTCAACCCGAAGCGCTCCAGCTCCTCGTCGGTGGGCTTGTCGGTGACCGTCGCGCTGAACCGTGCGTCCGCGAGCTCGTCGACCAGTCCGAGCACCTCCTTGTGCTCGGCCAGCGCGGACACGGGCGAGGTGACGCGCCAGGCGCCGTCGCGCAGCTCCAGCTCCGTCCTGCCCTGGGGCACATCGATGGAGATCCAGGTGAAGACGGGGGCGGCCGGGGTGCCGCCATCCGTGCCGGGCGCCTCGGGCGAGGAGGTGGGGAAGAGCGCGCCGGGTGTCTCCGTCGCCGGAGGCTGCTCGGCCCGGGGCTTCATCACCCCGAAGTACGCATAGAGGCCGAGTCCTCCGGCCACCAGCGTGGTGGCCAGCAAGGTGACGAGGTTCTTCTGTCGGGCGTTCACTTGTTGCGCCTCGAGAGCCAGATGGCCAGCCCCACGCCGAGCAGCGACAGGGGCAGTACATCGGTGGTGAGGAAGCGGATGCGGCCGAGCAGGGCCGCGTCCAGGGTGAGGGTGGAGGTCTCCCGATCGGGCGGGCGGATGGTGACCTTGTCGGATTGTTGGGTGGCCCAGCCGAAGGCGTTCATCACCAGGTTGCGGTTGCCCTCGTGGCCCCAGTTGGAGTCGAAGAGCAGCTCCGAGTCACCCACCACCACGAGCCGCGCCTCATCGGAGCGCTTGTTCGCGGCGTCCGCCGTCGCGCGCGTGCTGGCGGTGACGAGGGGAATCTGCCCCGTGCGCTCGCCCTCGCCGGGGGCCGGATTCTCGTCGGGCGCCGACTCCTCCCAGCCATAGGGCGAGGTGCGCAGCACGCTCTCCACCTTCACTCCCGGCGCGAACCCCTCCGTGAGCAGGGTGAGGCCCCGGGCCGTGGGCAGCTCGATGTTGAGTTGCTGCTGGCGCAGCAGCCGGGAGATCTCATGATCGCCGAAGAAGAGGGACACGACGAGGTAGGGGCTGCCGCCGTTGAACTGCGCGTCGGCGACCACGCCCGGATCGATCCCCACGCCGTACTCCGCGAACAGCTTCCTCAGCTCGGGGCCCGGCTCTCCATACGCCTCGGCGAAGTAGATCATCCTTCCCCCGGCGGCGAGGTAGGCGCGCAGCGCTTCCACCTCGGGCGTGTTGAAGGGCGCCTTGGCTCCCGCGACGACGAGCAGCGCGGCGTCCCGGGGCACCGGCGTGCCGCCTCCGAGGTTGATCTCCCGCGGGGCGTAGCCTTCCCGGGTGAGCTGCTGCCTCATCTCCGTCAGGCTCGTCTTGCGGCCCTGCTGGCCGGGGCGGGGGATGTCCCGCTCCAGGGGCCACTCGCCATGACCGATGACGAAGTACACCCGCTGGTCGCTCGCGCGGGTGAGCTGGAGCAGGGCGTTGGTGAGATCCTGCTCGCTGATGACGTTGAGCGAGGTGTGGGCCTCGTTGGCTCCCTCGCCGCGCACGAGCACCACCGTCGTCTGTCCACCGCGCAGCGAGTACTTCTGGGTGAGATCCGGCCGGCGCAGCGGATCCTCGAAGGAGTAGGAGAAGCGCTCGGGCGCCTCGGTGCGGTAGCGCTCGAGGGTGGCGCGCAGGGACTCGCGCGCGGGGTGCTGCGGGGACAGGAAGGCGATGGCCCGCACGGGCTCGCGCAGGGACTCGAGCACGCCCACCGTCTGGGGCGACAGCGTGAAGACCTTGTGCTTCGTCAGATCCCAACGCTGGTTGCGCGCGTGGGCGATGTAGTTGACGGCCCCGAGCCCGAGCAGCACCAGGAGCACCATCAGCGCGCTGCTGCCGAAGAAGAAGCTGGAGCGGCGCGAGGCGAACTGGCCGAGCCGCTTGAAGTTCGTGGCGAAGTACACCGCCACGAGCCCGAGCCCCAGCACCGCCTTGATGACGAAGAGGGGGAACGAGCCCGAGGTGACGAAGAGGGTGAAGGGGCTGGACAGCAGCAGCAAGAGCCCGAGTCCGCCCAGGATCCTACCGAGGTTGGCCGCTTTCATGGTGGGTACCGGAGTCCTGTCCGCTCAGGCCCAGCGCTGGGCTTCCACCGTGCGGTGGCAGAGCAGCAGCGCGAGCAGGATGACGGACACGAAGAAGACGGGGGTCTGGAGATCCAACACGCCGCCGAGCAGCCCCGACAGCTGCGAGGAGAAGGACACGTAGGCGAGCAGGGAGCGCACGGGCTCGTCGGTGCTCTGGGCGAGGCCGCCGAGCATCAACCACGGCAGCAGCACGGCGAAGGTCACCAGCGCGGCCACCATCTGGCTCTGGGTGAGCGCGGAGATGAACAGGCCGATGGCCATGCAGGTGGCGCCCCACAACAAGAGCCCGCCGTAGCCCAGCAGCACCGTGCCCCACTCCAGCGCGGAGCCGGACTCGCCCTGGCCGAGCCACGCGAGCAGCGCGGGGTAGAGCAGCGTGAGCCCGAGCGTCGCCGTGACGAGGCCCAGCCCCCCGAGGTACTTGCCCAGGACGATCTCCACGGGCCGGATGGGCGTCGTCATCAACAGCTCGAACGTCTTGTTGCGCTTCTCCTCGGCGAACAGCCGCATGGACAGGAAGGGCACCACGAAGAGCGTGAGCGTCATCACCGTGTGCCAGAAGGGCACCATCACCCCGTCGGTGAGGTTGCGGAAATGCGGGGGCACGTTCTCCCAGCCGGACTGGCGTGCCATCTCCTGGGCGCGCTGGAACTCGGAGAGGGTGTTGATGAAGAAGAACGACGCCACGGTCTGCATCGCCGTGAGGACCGCGTAGGCCCACGGGGTGGTGAAATACAGGGACAGCTCCTTACGGGCGATCGCCAGGGCGGTGCGCATCCGGGAACCTCCAGGGAAAACCCCAAGCGGGGAAAGGGGGGAACGCGCGGCGCTTCACGCCGCGGTCAACCTGATGAAGATCTCCTCCAGGGACGCCTTGCCGTCCGCGCCCGAGTGCTGGCGCTCCAGCTTGCGCAGGGTGTCGTACGCCACGACGCGGCCCTGGTGGAGGATGAGCACCTTCTCGCACGTCATCGTCACCTCGGGGAGGATGTGCGTGGAGAGCAGCACGGTGTGCTTGCCCGCGAGCCCCTTGATGAGGGCGCGGACCTCGGCGCGCTGGGAGGGATCCAGGCCCTCGGTGGGCTCGTCGAGGATGAGCACGGGCGGGGAGCCGAGCAGGGCCTGGGCGATGCCCACGCGCTGCTGGTAGCCCTTGGAGAGGTTCTGGATGAGCCGGCCCATCACGTCCGACAGCCCGGTGAGCCCGGCCACCCGCTCCACCTCGGCGTTGAGCCCCCGGCCGGGCACCTGCTTGAGCCGCGCCACGAAGCGCAGGTAGCCCACCACCGTCATCTCCGGGTAGAGCGGCGGCGTCTCCGGCAGGTAGCCGATGCGTCGTTTGACCTCCAGCGGGTGCTCGAACACGTCGAAGCCGGCCACCCGGGCGGTGCCCTCGGAGGGGGGAAGGAAGCCGGTGAGCAGCTTCATGGTGGTGGACTTGCCCGCGCCGTTGGGGCCCAGGAATCCGAGGATCTCCCCCTCGGCGAGCGAGAAGTCCAGGTGGTCCACCGCGACGCGCTCCCGGTAGCGCTTGGTGAGCTGGCGCACCTCGATCATGGCCATGTGGGGGCTCCTGCGGGCGGCACGGGGGAGGGGAGGGGCGGGCACGGGAGGGGCGAGCGGGGGCGGGCCTTGTGCATGGGGTGCTTCCAGTGTGTCTTGGCGGACGCGCCGGGTCAGGTTACCTGTGACCTTTTCGGGTCTCTAGGAACAAAGCATCGGATTCCTTATGCCAATCGTGGTGCAGAAGTATGGTGGCTCGTCGGTCGCCGACGTGGAGAAGCTTCGCCGGGTGGCGCTCCGGGTCCAGCAGACGCGCGAGCGGGGCTATCAGGTGGTGGTCGTCGTCTCCGCCCGGGGGGACACCACGGACGAGCTGCTGGCCCTGGCCAAGCAGGTGTCGGCGGATCCCCCGCGGCGCGAGCTGGACATGCTGCTCACGTGCGGCGAGCGCATCTCCATGGCGCTCTTGTCCATGGCCCTGCAGGAGATGGGCGTGCCGGCCATCAGCTTCACGGGCAGTCAGAGCGGCATCATCACCAATGACGTGCACTCGCAGGCGCGCATCGTGGAGGTGCGGCCCTACCGGATAGAGGAGGAGCTCGCGCGGGGCCAGGTGGTGATCGTCGCGGGCTACCAGGGCGTGTCCTCCAAGCGCGAGGTGACGACGCTGGGGCGGGGAGGCTCGGACACCACGGCGGTGGCGCTCGCGGCGGCGCTGGGGGCCGAGTCGTGTGAAATCTACTCGGACGTGGACGGCATCTTCAGCGCGGATCCGCGGGTGGTGCCCGACGCGCGCAAGCTCGAGTCGCTCTCGTACGACGAGATGCAGGAGCTGGCGAGCGCGGGGGCCAAGGTGCTCAACGCCCAGGCGGTGGAGTTCGCCAAGGCGCGCGGCATCGTCATCCAGGCGCGCACGGCGCACGGGCAGGGCACGGGCACCCGGGTGGAGCAGGGCTCGCCCGGGGACACCGGGGTCAAGGGGGTGACGGCCGAGGGGGACATGGCGGTGTTGTCGGCGGTGGGCGGGCCCGCCCGGGTGGCGCAGGTGCTGGAGTTCCTGGACGCGCGGGCCGTGCGGGGCCGGGCGCTGGCCTTCGATGGCTTGTTGGGACGCGAGGGCCGGGCGTTCATCGCGGTGCCCCTGCAGGACGTGCACGGGTTGCAGGCGCTCCAGCGCGAGCTGGGCGAGCGCTTCGGCGAGTCGGTGACCCTGCGCGAGGAGGTGGGCGCGGTGACGGCGGTGGGCGCGGGCATCAACGCCGACTGGAGCCTCTTGCGGCGCGCGTTGGGGGTGGCCGAGGAACTGGGCGCCCGCGTGCACGCGGTGCACACCTCACCGCTCCAGCTCACGCTCCTGGTGGATAAGCAACATTTGAAGGGCCTGACGTCCCGGTTGCATCGGGAGTTCCTCGGCGCGTGAGCCTGCTCCTTATGTCCAAGATGTCCAAGGAGTTACTCACGCCGGGTGCTGCCACTTCCCCATCCAGTCCCGGTGCTTACCCTCGACCCCGCGAGGGGTACGGGAGACAGGCATGGGACAGGGTCGAAACGTCAGCCGGCAATCGTTGTTCGCCATGGGGTGTCTGCTGGGACTCCTCATGGGATGTACGCAGAATCCTACCCCTCCTCCCGTTCGGGGGGGGGAGCAGAACCCCATTCAGGATCCAGACGCGGGCACGCCCATCCTGGTCGACGGAGGGGTGAAGCAGCCCCCGTCGGGTCCGGGAGACGCGGGGACGCCTCCCGAGCCGCATGACGCCCAGCGCATCCGCAAGGAGAACGCGCGTCCGGGGACGAGTGCCTGGCGCATCACCAAGGGCGCCAACCAGAACGAGATCGACGGCTACGCGCTCGAGTCCACGGTGTCGCCGGGACAGCGGGTGTCCATCGCGGTGTCGGTGAAGGACGGGCCGCGCAAGTTCTCCTGGGAGGTGTACCGGCTGGGCTACTACGGCGGGCTGGGAGGCCGGGAGGTGGCGCGCGGAGGTCCGCTGCAGGCGGTGCCCCAGGGCGCGTGCCCGCCGCAGCGGCCCACGGGGCTGGTGAGCTGCACCTGGCGGCCGACGCTGGAGATTGAAACGGACGCGAAGTGGGTGCCGGGCGTGTACCTGGTGAAGCTGGTGCGCGAGGACAACCTGCAGCGCTACGTGCCGTTCTTCGTGAGGGATCCGCGGCCGGGCGCCGAGGTGATGGTGATCATCCCCACCCAGACCTGGCAGGCGTACAACGCCTGGGGTGGCACCAGCCTCTACGACGACAAGTACAGCATCACGGGGGTGGGGCGTGCCTTCCAGGCCTCGTTCGATCGGCCCTACTACCGCGGCCAGGGCTCGGGCCACCTCATGGACGATGAGCAGGGGCTCATCCTGTGGCTGGAGGCGCAGGGGCTGGACGTGGCGTACGTCACCGACGAGGAGATGGACCGCAGCGGGGAGATCCTCGACGAGGCCAAGGTGTTCATCATGTCGGGGCACGATGAGTACTGGACGCGCGCGCAGCGCGACCGGGCCGACAAGGCGCAGGCCGAGGGCCGCTCGCTCATCAACCTCGGAGCGAACCAGGCCTACTGGCAGGTGCGGCTCGAGCCGTCGGCGGATGGCCGGCCGCGCCGGATCGTCACCTGCTACAAGGGCGACAAGCGCGACACGGTGAGCCTGAAGAGCCCGGACTGGACGGGGAAGTTCCGGGACCTGGCGCCCAAGCGTCCGGAGAACGAGCTGCTGGGCGTGATGTTCTCGGCGCGCTGGCACCAGTTCGCCCACCCCACGGTCATCACCCAGGAAGACCACTGGGCCCTGGCGGGCACGGGGCTGAAGAACGGCGACATCATCTGGCGCGCCAACGGCTACGAGCAGGATCAGCTGGTGGAGAATGGCAAGTCGCCCGGGAACGTGGCGGTGCTGGCCGAGTCCCCCGCGCTGTCGCTGCAGGGCGGCTTCGGCTTCGGGCAGATGGTGGTGTTCCGCAAGGGCAAGGCGTGGGTGTTCTCCGCGGGCGGCATCGACTTCGTGCACGTGCTGGGCAACAGCGACTCGGGCAACCCGCGTGCGGCGCGCATCGTGGCCAACGTGCTCTACAAGGGCCTGGGCCGGGAGGTGCCGGACAACCTGGTGACCCTCACGCCCAAGCCCCTGCCGCCGCCGAGGATTCCCGCGCCGGCCACGGTGCGCACGGTGGCGGGACTGGCCGGCAAGCGGGGAGACCAGGATGGTCCTCCGGGCCGGGGCCTGCTGGCCGCGCCGGTGGCGGTGGCGGTGCTGCCCGGGGGCGGCTGGGCGGTGGCGGACGCGTTGGCCAACAAGGTGAAGCGCGTGTCGCCGGATGGCTCCGTCTCCACGCTCTCGCACGTGCGGCTCAATGGCCCGCTGGGAATCGCCGCGGACGCGCAGGGCAACGTGTACGTGTCCGACTCGGACAACTACTGCATCCGCCGCATCACGCCGGACGGCACGACGACGGTGTTCGCCGGAGCGGAGATGCAGCCGGGCGGCATGGACGGCAGCGCCCTGCAGGCGCGCTTCAACCAGCCCGCGGGGCTCTTCGTCACCCCGGCGCAGGAGCTGCTGGTGGCGGACCTGGGCAATGGCGTCATCCGCCGCATCGATCTGCTCGCGCCGGGCAACCCCGTGTCCACGCTCCCGGCGAACCTGTGGATGTACCGGCCCTCGGCGGTGGCGCAGGGTCCGGACGGCACGGTGTACGTGGTGGAGACGGGGATGATGCGCGTGCTCAAGCTGTCCAACGGCACGGTGAGCGTGCTGGCCGGCGCGCCTCCGGGCGGCTTCGCGGACGCGAGCGGTGAGGACGCGCGCATGCTGCCCTACGTGGGCATCGCGGTGATGCCCGACGGGAGCGTGGCGTTCTCGGATCCGGGCAACTACCGGGTGCGGCGCATCTCCCCCGCGGGCGAGGTGACGACGCTGGCGGGTTCGGGACGCTTCGGCGCGCGGGATGGCCGGGGCGCGGACGCGGACTTCGTGGTGCCCGGTGGGCTCGCCGTGGGCACGGATGGGACGCTGTACGTGGCGGACTCGGGCAACGCGCTGCTGCGCGCCATCACCCCGTGAGTCCGTGAAGTCTCCGCGAGCCCTCGTCCCCCGCGTGGTTGGGGGGGCGGGGGCTCGCGCCGTTTCAGCGGCCCGTGCCGCGCGAGCCCGTCGGAGGCGAGCCCGGACGCATGTCGGCCTCCTGGATGAGCCGGCGCCGATCGGGCGTGTCCTTGGGCATCTCCACGAAGGTGCACATCTCGCACAGCCGGCTGTAGATGCGCTCGCCCACGCGCTCGCGCAGCAGCTCCTGCTCGCGCAGGGCGCTCTTGGCGTCCTCGGCGGGGCGGTGGTAGCCGGCGGGTGCCGCCGTGCGCGAGGCGCGGCGCTCCGGCTCCAGCGAGTAGTTCGTCGCGAAGAGCGTGGTGCGGCCCGCGTTGTAGCGCCGGGCGATCAGCTCATCGAGCGTCTCCATCTCGAACTGGCTGCCGCGCCCCTTGCCCATCTCGTCGATGGCCAGCACGGCCACGTCCGACAGCGGGCCGATGATCTCCCCACCGCTCTTGCCCTCCTGGAAGCCGCGCCGGATGGTGGCGTAGAGCAGGGAGATCTCCACGTAGCGCGCCGCCAGGCCCAGCTCGAGCACCAGGTGCTTGAGCGTGGCGGCCATCAGGTGCGTCTTGCCGGTGCCCACCGGGCCGCTCAGCATGAAGCCCTTGTTCACCCCCGCCTTGTCGAAGTGGTGGGAGAAGTGCATGGCCAGGTTGCGCGCGCGATCCTGCGCCTCGTTGGCGGCGCGGTAGTTCTCGAAGCTCGCGTGCGAGGTGACTCCCGGCAGGCCGATGTCGTTGAAGAGCGCCACGCGCTTGGCGCGGTGCTGGCACACGCACGGCACGAGCACCTCGTAGCGCTTGGGGCCCACCTTGGCGCTGAAGGTCTGCTCCTTCACCTCGTAGGTGAACCCCCGGCCCTCACACAGGGGGCAGCGCACGGAGCACGAGCACACCCGGGCGTGCGCCCGGTCTCCCTGCCGCTCGATGACGTACGTCCGGCCCTCGCACGTGCCGCACACCTCGCCGCTCACCTTGCTCACCATGACCCCGGGCCATAGCAGAGCCACCTGACGCGCGTCAGCAGGCGAGACAGGTGTTCAGCGTGGCCGCCGCCCGACAATCAGCAGCCAGGCGGGCGCCCCGCCGCTCTTCCAGTCCGGCCCCACGGGCGCCTAGGCCTCGCCCAGGCCCAGGCGCCGGCGCACCGCCACGAGCAGCCGGAAGCGCCGCGACAGCCGCCGCGCGCGTCCGGACATGAACTGGGTGTCCGAGTCCACGCCCCGCGCCTGCCGCCACAGCTCCCGCCGCTCGGGGAAGGGCAGGGCGCGCAGCAACACGAGCCCCACGAGCGCCTCCCGGGTCTCCATCTCCGTGAAGTCCTGGGGCACGCGCTGGGCCAGCGCCTCGCGCAGCCGGTGGACGCGCGGCGCGAGCTCGGGCCGGGTCTCGGCCAGCCGCTCCAGCGAGGCCAGCAACTGCGCGTGCCGCGTCTCCTCCCAGGAGCGCGTGCGGGCCGAGCGCTTGCCCTCGCTGCCCGCGCCCGCCATGCGTTCGCGGTACTTCTTGATCTCCGCCTCCACCTGCCGGCGGCAGGCGCGCAGGCTGCGCAGCACGGGCTCTCCGGGGCGCGCATCCCACATGGCCTTCTCCGCGGAGCGGGAGATGCCGCGCGCCACCACCTCGAAGGGCACGGCCTGCACGGCCCACGCGCTGAGCAACTCCGTGTCCAGCGCCGACAGCATCAAGCCGCTGCCGCGCAGGGCCAGGAAGTAGTCGTGCACGCGCTCTTCGAAACTGGCGCTCTCGGGGAGGAGACTCATGTCGCTACAGGTCCGTTGCGGAGGGGATGCGGGCGACCGGGCCCACGTGCCCCCTTACCAGGGGCGGCTGACAGCGCAAGCGGACTCCCGCTTCAGTCACAGTCTGCGTGGAATCTTTCCAGTGGCACCAAAGCAAGCCGACGTGCCCTGAGGGCCCTGTTGACCGGGTTCGACGCACCACGCATAGTGCCGAGCCTCCCCGATGGAAATTCCCGAAGAGTCCCGGACACTTGCCGAGCAAGCAAGGCAGCCGGCCGGCAGACCCCCGCAGAGGAAACCCATGCGCCGTACGCTTCTTCTCAGCCTCCTGCTCCTGGCCACATCGGCCCCTGCGCAGGACAAGAAATCTCCGCGCGACGCCAGCCTTGGCAAGAAGAGCAGCACCGCGGTGATCGACAAGTCCCTCGCGGGTGACATCAGCCGCAAGAAGGAGAAGGCGGAAGCCGCCGCTCCCGCGCTGCAATACGATCAGTTCCGCCTGGGCGTGGAGGGGCAGGTGGCCTCCAAGCGGCGCGAGCAGATCGAGTCGCTCAAGAAGATCATCTCCCTGTCGGCGGACGCGAAGGAGCAGCCCTCGCTGCTCTTCCGCCTGGGCGAGTTGTACTGGGAGGAGTCGAAGTACTACTTCTTCGAGGCCAACCGGAAGGACGACGATCTGCTCGTGGCGATGAACGCCAACGACGCGGCGGGCCAGAGCAAGGCGAAGGCGGCCAAGGCCGAGCTGACCGCGCGCTCCAAGCAGTACGGCAAGCTCGCGCTGGAGCAGTACACGAAGATCGTCCAGAACTATCCGGACTTCGAGCGCTCGGACGAGGTGCTCTTCTTCCTGGGCACCAACCTCATGGAGGACGGCCAGGACCGCAAGGCGCTGGTGGCCTTCAAGCGCCTCATCGAGAAGTTCCCCCAGTCCAAGTACATGCCGGACACGTACTTCGCCTTCGGCGAGTACTACTTCAACAACTCCAAGGGCAAGCGTCCGGACCTGGAGCGGGCGCTCGCGGCCTACAAGAAGGCCGCCGAGTACACCGAGAGTCAGGTGTACGCCTTCGCCCTCTACAAGCAGGGCTGGTGCCACTTCAACCTGGCGGACTACCAGAACGCCAAGGACAAGTGGAAGGCCGTGGTGCTCTACGGCGAGCTGGCCGGCCCCGCCGCGGGGACGGACAAGGACGCCGCGGTGAACAAGAAGGGCAACTCGCTGGTGCGCGAGGCCCGTCAGGACTACGTGCGCGCCTACGCCCGCGAGGGTGACGTGATGCTCGCGCGCGAGGACTTCTCCAAGGTCGCGACCAATCCCGAGGACCGCTTCACGATGATGAAGGGTCTGGCCAACCTCTACTACGCGGACGGCAAGGACCGCGAGGCGGCCATCACCTACAACACCCTCATCAAGGAGAAGCCCCTCTCCCCCGAGGCGCCCGGCTTCCAGGGCCGCATCGTCGACATCGTTCTGCGCATGGGCAACAAGGACCGCACCGTCACCCAGGTGCGCCGGCTCGTGAAGATCATGAAGGAGGTCGAGAGCTCGGGTGTCATCAAGGACGACAAGGACAAGAAGGCGCTGGCCGAGGCGAAGGACCTGTCCGAGCGCACCCTGTCCAACCTGGCCGTCACCTGGCACAACGAGGCGAAGAAGACGCGCGAGGAGGCCACGTTCGGCTACGCCGACATGATCTACTCGGACTACCTCACGCTCTTCCCCGACAGCCCCAAGGCGTACGATCTGCGCTTCTTCTGGGCGGAACTGCTCAACGACAACCTGCAGAAGTACGACAAGGCCGCGGCCAACTACACCCTCGTCACCCTGCAGGACGTGAAGCTCTTGGAGGCCAAGGACGAGCAGGGCAACCCCAAGCCGGGCAAGCCGGGCAAGTGGCTCACCAACGCCGCGTACAACGCCGTGCTCGCCTATGACGAGATGGTGAAGGACGCGGAGAGCAAGGGCCTGTTCAAGGACGAGATCAGCAAGGACATCCGCAAGAAGGCCACCATCCCCCAGGCCCGCAAGGACTTGCTCGAGGCGTGCGAGCGCTACCTGAAGTACGTGCCCAAGGGTGACAAGCGGGTGGAGATCGCCTTCAAGGCGGCCAACATCTACTACCGCCACAACCACTTCGACGAGGCGGTCTTGCGCTTCAGCGAGATCGCGCTCGGCTCGCCCGAGTACAAGTTCGAGTCCGGCGAGCGCGCGGGCGAGGTGGCGGCCAACCTGGTGCTCGACTCGTACAACCTGCTCGAGGACTGGGCGAAGGTGAACGAGTGGGCGCGGCGCTTCTACAACAACGACAAGCTCGCCACGGGCAAGTTCCGCGACGAACTGTCCAAGGTCATCGAGCAGTCGGCGTTCAAGCTGGTGAGCGCGCTCGAGGCGAAGAACCAGTTCGCCAAGGCGGCCGAGGCCTACCTGTCCTTCGTGGCCGACTTCCCCCAGACGGAGATCGCCGACGTGGCGCTCTTCAACGCCTCGGTGGACTACTACAAGGCGAAGATGCTGGATAAGGCCATCCAGGTGCGCAAGGACATCATCGAGCGCTACCCCACGTCGCGCTTCGTGCCGGAGTGCATCTACAACAACGCGGAGGCGCTGGAGGCCATCGGTGACTTCCGCGAGTCCGGCGACGTGTACGAGCAGTACGTGGACGGCTACGAGGCGAGCAAGAGCGGCAAGACCGTGGCGCGCGCCGCGCCCGCCAAGAAGGCCACCAAGGCCAAGAAGGGCAAGAAGGGCAAGGACAAGGACGATGACGTGGTGGTCTCCACCCGGCCCGGCGCTCCCCAGAAGTGGGAGGAGTCCAAGGCCCAGGTGGCGCTGTTCAACGCGGCCACCTACCGCGAGGGTCTGGGCGAATACAAGGCGGCCCTCGCCCTGCGCGAGCGCTACCTGACGCTCTGGCCCAAGGCCAAGGACGCCGAGGACGTGTTCCTCTCCATCGTCGACCTGCACGAGAAGTCCGGCAACTACATCAAGGCCATGAGCCTGCTGGAGGAGTACGAGCGGCAGTACCAGAGCAAGCCGAGCAAGTTCCTCATGGCCGAGGGCCGCATCGTCGACATCTACGAGAAGAAGCTCCAGCGCCCGCGTGATACCGAGCGCCTCTACACCCGCATCCTCGAGTACTACGAGAAGCTGCCGCGCCGTCTGCAGCAGTCGCTGGAGAAGAACGCGCTGCCGGCCGTGGCGCGCGCCCAGTTCCGCAGCGTGGAGCCGGACTACCAGTTCTTCTCCCGCCTGAAGCTGTCCTGGGGCCGTCCGCCCAGCCCCGACAAGCTCAAGGCCTCCATCGCGGAGAAGAACAACTCGCGCGAGGTGGTGGAGAAGAAGTACGTGCAGACGGTGTCCATCGGCGCCGCCGAGCCCGCCATCTGCGCCCTGCACCGCCTGGGCATGGTCTACGACAACTTCGCCGACAGGATCGGCAACGCCCCCATGCCGCCGGGCATCGACGAGGAGACCGAGGGCGCGCTGCGCGAGGAGTTCGGCAACCAGGCCCTGCCCCTCAAGGAGAAGGCCGCCGAGGCGTTCATGACCGCCGTGGCCAAGAGCCAGGAGCTGAGCGTCTACAACGACTGCGCGGCCGAGAGCCTCAAGATGCTGCGCACCACCTACCGTCCGGAGCAGTTCCCGACGATGGTGGAGGAGAAGGTGGCCCTCACCAAGGGTCGTGACCTGGCCATCGGCGGGGACATGCTCGCCAAGATCCAGGACATCCCGCCCCCGCCGGTCGAGGTGGCCGAGGGCGACAAGGACACGAAGCAGGAAGTCGTCGAGGACGTGTCGGACCTCGCCAAGCGGCTTCAGCAGCAGACGGCTACCCAGGTTGACGGTCCGGCCGCGCCCACCAAGGAGGGCACGCCCAAGACCAAGGCCGGCACGGACGACCAGGAACCCGAGGACTTCCTCTAATGAATCGCCCCACGACGAATCACCCCTCCATGATGCGCTCACTCCTCGTGGCCGTGACCGCGGCGCTGTTCGCCGCGGGTTGCGCGGGCACCAACGCCAACAAGAACTCGGTTGTGGACTCGGGCAAGACGACGAAGTCCAACGAGCCGCAGTCCATCTCCAACCGCGCCAAGCTCCTCTTCGAGGACGCGCTCTCGGCGTATGAGGCCCAGAAGAAGTGGGGCGACCAGCGCGTGGG
>NZ_ANAH02000014.1:300000-398763 GCF_000335475.2 Cystobacter fuscus DSM 2262
CCCGTCGTTGACCTGGGTGTTCGTGGACTTGCCCCCGGGTGGAGATCCGGCCCGGGTGGAGGCGCTGCTCGACGAGGAGCTCGCCCGGGTGGGCACCACGCAGGTCACCGACGCGGAGCTGCGCAAGGCCAAGAACATCGCCGTGGCGGACTTCTGGCGCTACCTGGAGACCAACAGCGGCCGGGCCCAGGCGCTGGGCACCTACGAGGTGTTCCACGGCGATTGGAAGGAGCTGTTCCGCGCGCCCGAGCGCTACGAGGCGGTGACGCGCGAGCAGGTGCGGCAGGTGGCCGCCAAGGTGTTCGGCCGGGACAACCGCACGGTGGGCGTGCTGGTGCCCGAGACGGCCTCGAGCGAGGCGGAGCAGAAGCAGGAGGCGGCGCGATGAAGGCGTGGACGAAGACGGCGCTCGTGTGGGGACTCACGGCGTCCATGGCGGGAGCCCAGCAGCCCCCGGTGGCCGCACCCAAGCCCCAGACGGTCCAGCGCGACGCGGCGCGAGACTCGGTGAAGCTGCCGAAGGCCCGGGTGCTGACGCTGAAGAACGGCGCCCTGGTGCAGTTGGTGGAGACCCACGACGTGCCGCTCGTGTCCTTCACCGCGCGGCTGCGCGGCGGCGCCCTGGGAGATCCCGAGGGCAAGGAGGGCTTGGCCGCGCTCACCGCCGAGCTGCTCCAGAAGGGCGCCGGCGCGCGTGATGCCCGCCAGTTCGCCGAGGCGGTGGACAGCGTGGGGGGCTCGCTCTCGGTGTTCCCGGGCCGCGAGTCGCTCGACGTGATGGGGCAGTTCATGTCGCGCGACACCGCGCTCATGGTGGAGCTGCTCGCGGACCTGCTCCAGCGGCCCCGGTTCGATCCGGTCGAGCTGGAGAAGACGCGTGCGCGCATGGTGTCGGAGCTCGCCGCGGAGAAGGATGGAGATCTGCGGGGCCTCATCGGCACCTACTTCCAGGCCTTCCACTTCGGCGCGCACCCGTATGGGCGGCCCCTGGGGGGCAGTGAGTCGTCCCTGGCTCCGCTCCAGCGCGAGGACGTGCTGGCCTATGCCCGGGCGCACCTGGGCGGCGATCGGCTCATCCTCTCCGTGGTGGGGGACTTCGACGCGAAGCAGCTCGCGTCGCGGCTCGAGAAGGCGTTGGGGGGCTGGGCCCGCGCGGCCTCTCCGGCTCCCGTGGCGCCTCCCACCCAGCCCCTGAAGGGGCGGCGCGTGCTGCTGGTGGACAAGCCCGACGCCACGCAGACGTACTTCTGGGTGGGCAACACCGGCATCTCGCGCACGGATCCCTCGCTCGTGGACGTGACCCTGGCCAACACGGCGCTCGGGGGCCGTTTCACCTCGCTGCTCAACACCGCGCTGCGAATCAAATCCGGCCTCACCTACGGCGCGGGCTCCGCGGTGGTCACCGCCACGCAGCCGGGCGTCTTCGCCGTGTCCTCGTACACGAAGACGGAGTCCACCGCCCAGGCCCTGGATCTCCTCCTGGAGGTGCTCACCGGCTACCGCCAGCGGGGCATGGACGCGGCCACGCTCGCCTCCACCCAGGAGTACATGCTGGGCCAGTTCCCGCCCACCCTGGAGACGAGCCTGCAACTGGCCACGAAGTTCTCCGAGCTCGCCTTCTACGGCCTGGACGCGCGGGACGTGGACGACTTCGCCACCCGGGTGTCCAGCGCGGAGCCGACGCGCGTGCTCGCCGCGCTCCAGCGGGTGGTACCCGCCTCGGAGGATCTCACCCTGGTGCTCATCGGCAAGGCCGCGGACATCCGCGAGACGGCGCGCAAGTACGGCCCCGTCACCGAGATGCGCCTGAGCGATCCCTTCTTCGCTCCTCGCCAGGCGGCGGGCCGCTGAGGCGGGTGGGGCGCGCTACTTCGTCGCGGGCGTGGCGCGCCCCAGGCACCGCTGGAAACGCTTGTTCACCGACTGGGCGAACCACGCCGTGGAGCGGTCTCCGCTGAGCTTGGGGCTGCGGATGACCACCGACGGCAGCCGCGCGTACTCCGGGGGCTGGCCCGTCACCTCCTGGTACGTGCGCTTGATGGCGCTCCAGGTGTCCGTCTCCTCGAAGGCGAGCGTCTTCTCCTCGCGCACGTCCTTGCGCACCCGCCGCTCGCTCAGGTCCGGGGCGTAGCGCCGCCGGAAGGTGAGGATGGCCTCCAGGGTGTGGCTGTCCGTGTCCAGGGGCTCGCCCTGTTTGTCGTAGGCGAGCAGATCTCCATCCGCCACCAGCTCGATGCCGGTGAGCCGGCTCACCTGGCTCTGGAGCGCCGCGTTGCGCGAGGCGTAGAAGCCCGCGTTGTAGTCCGCGAAGCGGTACACGGGCTCGGCGTAGTGGGCTTCGTAACCAAGCAGCCGGGCGGTGCCGTAGTACACCCCGCCGCCGCGCGTGTAGAGCTCCTCGCGCACCCGCCGCTGTGCGCGCTCATCGTCCTCTCCTCCCGCCAGCTCCTCGGAGAAGCGCACACTCACCTGCATGGAGCCCGCGGTGGTGATGGGGTTGAGGTCCTCCAGCCGCCCGGATTGGAAGAGGGCGCTGGCCAGCTTCGCCGCAGTGTAGGTGCTGGGAAACTCCGTCTCGTAATACTCCATCAGCTCCCGGAAGACGCGGTCCAGATCCCTCTCCGTGCGCACCTGCTCCAGGCGCTGCGCGAACGTCCGCTTTTCTCCAGGTGCCTTGCCCCCGAGGAGGGCCGCGAGCGCCGGAGGGCCGAAGGGCCCCAGCTTGTCCGCATAGGTATCCAATTTCTGCTGGACGATGCGTGCCAGGCCCGGCACCGCCGGGTTGGGCTGGAAGCCCGACTCCTGCTCGATGACGGCGAGCACCGAGCACACCGCCTCGAGCGAGGGGTGGATGCGGTGGGCCTCCAGGGCCGCCAGGACGTCCTCCGCCCAACCCTCCCGCTCCTTCACGTTCGCGGGCACCAGCCGCACCGCCTCCTCGGTGCTGACGCGGGGGGGAAGGGGCTCGGTCCGCGCGGCCTGGCGATGGGCGCACCCGCTCAGGGCGCTCAATACACAGACAAACAGAGCCGCCGCATGCCAGCGGACACATCCAGACGCGTATGTGACGAAAGACTTCAAAACCATGACGTCCCCTTGATTCGCGAAGAATTGCTATGAGAACTAGATGGCCACTTCATTGAAGGAAGGGGGGGCCATGACGACTCGGATTCTGAGAAGTTTTTGTATGACATGGCTGGGCGTGAGCCTGGCTGCCTGTGGTTCGACGGAGACCGTGAACGAGGAGGCGGTGCGCGCGGGCGACAAGGATGTGGACATCCAGATGGCGCTGTCGCGCTTCAAGGATGTGCGCGTGGTGGGCAGCGAGGCGGGGGTTCCCTATGCCGTGACCGGACGTCTGGGGAAACTGTCGTCCGCGGGACGTCTGGACGCGGCGGGCATGAAGGATGAGCTGCGGGAGGTGATGGCTCACCTCGCCCCCATCTTTCGCGTGGACGGAGGGGATCTGGTGCTTCAGCGCTCCCGGGTGGACGAGCGGGGTCACCAGCACCTGCGCTTCCAGCAGACCCTGAGGGGGCTGCGCGTGGTGGGCGGTGAGCTCGTGCTGCATGTGGATGAGACGGGCAACCTCTATGCCCTCAACGGCACCGTCCGCCCGGGCGAGGCCGCGGCGTCCAAGGCGAGCGTGGCACCCGAGGCCGCGCTCGAGGCGGCCGTGACGGGCTCGTCCGCGCTCGGTGCCGTGGCCCGGGGCCCGGCGCGACTGCTCTACGTGCTGCCCGAGCACGCCGTGGAGCCGCTGCTGGCCTATGAGGTCCGCGTGACGGGCGCGCGCGCGGGCATGCCCGCCGATGATCTCGTCTACGTGGACGCGCGGCGCGGCGGCATCCTGCTCGTCAATCCCCGCATCCATTCGGCCCTCGACCGCAAGGTGTACTCGGCCGACAATGGCACCTCCACGCCGGGCACGCTCAAGCGCTCCGAGGGGCAGGCCGCCGTGGGTGACGCCCATGTCGACACGAACTACGACATGCTGGGCACCACCTACGATTGTTACAAGACACTCTTCAATCGCGACTCGTACGACAACGCGGGCGCCGCGCTGATCAGCACCGTCCACTATGACAGTGAGTACGTCAACGCCTACTGGGATGGGACCCAGATGGTGTACGGGGATGGCGATGGCGTGAACTCCACCGAGCTCGGCCTGGATCTGGACGTGACGGTGCACGAGCTCACCCACGCCGTGACGGACTCCGAGTCGGACCTCGTCTACTCGGGGGAGTCGGGCGGCCTCAACGAGTCCATGTCCGACATCTTCGCCGGCGTGTGCGAGAGCTGGTCGCGTGGCTGGGCCGTGGACGCGGACGTCTTCAAGGTGGGCGAGGACATCTGGACGCCGGGCACGGCGGATGACGCCCTGCGCTACATGGACGATCCGGCCCTGGATGGGGACTCGCTCGACTTCTACGGGGACTACTCCCCGGGCGTGGACGTGCACTACAGCTCGGGCATCAGCAACCTGGTGTTCGCGCTGCTGTCCAAGGGCGGCACCCACCCGCGCGCCAAGACGACCCAGAACGTGACGGCGATTGGTCCGGAGAAGGCCGGACGCATCTTCTACAAGGCCAATACGGATCTCTTCACCTCCAGCACCACCTTCGAGCAGGCCAAGACGTACACCGTCCAGGCCGCCGAGGCGCTCTTCGGCGTGGGCTCGGCCGAGGCCGCCGCGGTGAACGCCGCGTGGCTGGCCGTGGGTGTGCCCCCTCCGCCACCCGTCACCACCGCGCTGACCAATGGCGTGCCCGTGAGCGGTCTGGCGGGAAGCTCGGGCAACAAGAAGTACTACACGCTGGAGGTGCCCGCCGGTCTGCCCAACGTGGTGTTCGACCTGAGCGGCGGCTCGGGCGACGCGGACCTGTATGTGAAACAGGGCTCGGTGCCGACGACGGGCTCGTATGACTGCCGCTCGTTCAAGATTGGCAACACGGAGAAATGCACCTTCTCCAGCCCGGCGGCGGGCACCTGGTATGTCCTGATCTACGCCTACACCTCGTACTCGGGCGCGAGCCTCAAGGCCACGCATGAGGCGGGGGGCCCCGTGTCCGTGAGCGTCAGCGGCTCGCCGGCCCAGGGCCAGCAGATCCTCCATGGCCCATACAGCGTGGTGGCGGGGACGACCTTCAAGGTGGTGATGTCGGGCACGGGTGACCCCGACCTGTACGTCCGCTTCGGCTCCGAGCCCACCACCACCTCCTACAACTGCCGCCCGTACTACTCCAACGCCATCGAGCGGTGCGAGCTGGCCGTGCCCGCGGGTGAGACCCGCGCGTACATCATGGTGGATGGCTTCACGGCGGCCACCTACAACCTGGCCATCAACTACACCCGGCCGTAGTCGACACGCCGGGTGGACGGACCGCGGGCGGCTCTCCCACGAGGAGGGCCGCCCGTGGTGTTTTCAGGCATTCCCGAGCGCTCCGGGGGGGGGATTGTGTCGAGAATACATTTTTTGATAAATTAAGAATTATTCGCCCCCAGTGTAAGTCGGCGGCGGAATTCTCCCGTGGAGAGGTAGTCAAATGCCCTACCTTGCGAGGCCAGCGAAGAGGGATCAGCGCCCGGGAGGCTTCACCCTCGTCGAAGTGCTGATGGTGACGGCCATCCTCGGGGTGACGACCGGGCTGGCGCTGGTGGCCTATGAGGCGGTGGGCCGGCGCGGGGCGCTGCAGAGCGCCGCGTTCGAGTTGCAGGGAGTGATGAGCACGGCGCGCACGCGGGCCTCGTCGGCGAGCCATCCGGTGTGGGTCGTCTTCTATCCGGCGGGGGGGCGCGGCACGCTGAGCACCGGCACGGGCGCGTTCCTGGTGGTGGAGGATCGCCAGAGCGTCTTCGCGCGCAACCCGCGTGGGCTCTTCGAGCTGCCGTTCACGGTGGACGCGAAGGGGAGCACGGGCGGCGTGTCCGCCATCTACTACCTGGACGACTACAGCAAGAAGGTGCGCTTCGGGGCGCTGACGCCCGGGCGCACGGACGCGTTCGGCGCGCCCTTCCTGGGACTCGCGGTGCAGACGTGCAGCTTCTGCTCGGGCACCGACAGTCCGAGCGGCGCCATGGGGTTCTACCCGGATGGGAGCGCGCGCTTCGTGGACGGCACGGGCCGGTGGATCACCACCACCAACCAGTCGCTGGCCTTCAGCAGCACGCAGGGCGTGGGCCAGTACCTGTTCGCCATCTCGGGACCCTCTGGGTTCATGGCCACCTTCTCATCGGACAAAACCTAGGAGGAACCACCGTGGACTTCACCTCCCGCCGTCGTGTCCGCAGCCGTCGCTCCGCCCCACGGGGTGTGTCTCTCATCGAGGCGATGATCGCCGCGGTGGTGCTGCTCATCGGGCTGATGGGCGTCTTCCAGGGGTTGCTGCTGGCCAGCCGGCAGAACGCGAACGCCAACCAGGCGACGCGCGCCTCGGGCATCGCCTCGCAGGTGCGCGGGGCGCTGGACACGCTGGGTGGCAATCGGGTGGTGGGCGTGCCGGGTTACAAAGGCCTGCTGACCGGCGCGGACTGCAACCCCGGCGCGGAGGTCGCCGCGCTCACCGGCGGCCTGGAGAAGCTGCAGCCCGGTAGCGGCGAGGCCTGGGCCGTCCGCTGCATCTTCGACCTGGACGCCTACGAGCGCGCGGCGGGTGCCCACCGGCTGCTGCCTGGCTACTCGGAGGCGGACTTCGGCCGCTTCCGGCGCGTGCTGGTGATGATCGACAAGCCAGACGAGGCCACGGGCGTGCCCATCCACCAGGTCATCATCGTGGTCTCGTGGATGGAGGTCACCGAGCGCCGGTACGTCCGCCAGTACGTGAGCTTCTACGACTCCGGTCCCTTCGCGAACGAAATCAACGTCGAGATCTGACCGCTCCCCCATGCCTCATTCGAATCGCCTCCCGACCTCCGCATCGCGCGGCTTCACGCTCGTCGAGCTCATGGTGGGCTCGGTGATGACGACGATCATTCTCGCGGCCGTGGCCACCGCCCTCATGGGCGTGCAGGGGGCCTTCCAGCGCGAGTCGCGCGTGAAGGTGGCGGTGGAGGGATTGCGCACGACGACGGGCTTCATCGAGCAGCGGCTGCGCATGGCGGGCTACGGCGTGGATCCTCGCTTCGCCTTCGACTTCAGCGGGGCGGCGATTCCGGATGGCGCCAAGTCCAACTACGCCGTGGTGCTCGGTGGCTCCCAGCCCAACTCCATCACGGATGACCTGGCCTTCCGCTACCGGGACGCGGCGTGGATGCGCCGGGGGCACCTCGCGGGCTCCACCGTCGTGCTGGAGGACCCCGGGAGCACGTTCGGCGTGAGCTTCAACAAGGGCCAGCTGCTGCTCGTGTCGTGCGTGGGCAGCCGCGACTACGTGGTGATGAAGGCCGGCGCGGCGGGGGTGTCGGCGGAGGCGAACGCGTCCGGCGGCTTCGTCCTGGATCCGGCCCTCTCCTCCGTCCCCATCCACACGCCGTGCCTGTCCAGGGCGGGCAGCAGCGCGCCCTACCTGATGATGATCCACGTGATGCGCCTGCGCATCGTGGCCATGGATGGCCGCCCGTTCCTGATGGCCTTCCAGGGACTGGACGAACTGGACTTGTCGAGCGCCGTGCCGCTGGCCGCGGACGTGGAGTCCTTCCAGGTGGCCTACGTGATGAACCGGCCGGTGCCGGGCAGCCCCAACGCGGGGGTGCAGGCGGTGGACTTCAACTCCCCGGTGTCCAACTGGGTGTTGGGGGACACGGGCAGCGCGCTCGCGGACCGCACCCCGGACCCCACCGCCCTGCCAGCGCCCGTCTTCAAGCTGCCCTACGAGGATCCGGCCCGCTACAACCGGCACCCGGCCAACATCCGCGCCGTGCGCCTGAGCATCGGCATCCGCTCGACCACCCCCGAGTCCAATGGGCGCCGCGCCTTCGAGCGCGTGGAACTGGAGGACTCGGGCGAGGTGGGGCCGGCGGATGGTTACTACCGCACCAACATGACCACCACCGTGCGCGTGCCCAACATGTTGTCGCGCTCGACCTTCAATCCTCCGGTGGGTGACGAATCCTCCGGTCTCAACGTGTGGGGAGGCTGATCCACCATGTGTTTCAAGAAGAGGGCTCCGCGCGGCAACGCCCTCATGCTGACCGTCATCGCCATGGCGGTGCTGCTGTTGCTGGTGGTGGGCGCCATCCAGTTCTCCAACTACAACCGCGAGGCCTCGTCGGAGAAGCTGCGGGGCGACCGCATCGGGGCCTGCGCGGACGCGGCGCGCCGTCACCTGCTCTCGCGCCTGAAGCTGTTCCGCGCGACCACCGAGCTGCAGATCCTCGACACCCGGCTCATCGATGATCCGGATCCGAGCGCGCGCACGCGCATCATGACCGGTCACTACAACGACACCGCGCAGGACATCGCCCAGGCCACGGTGGTGGGGGTGGATCCGGTGTTCATGGGCGCCTCCGGCCGCCAGGCGCGGGAGATCGCCAACACCGTTCCCGCCTCGGGCGGATTCATGGGCGGCCAGTACTACCGCGTGGTCGTCAAGTGCAAGGAGACCTCGGGCCGTGAGTCCGAGGTCGAGTTCCTCTTCCGGTACGGTCTGTGAGGACGGTCTCCATGTTCCGCAAGCTGTCGCTCAGCCTCTTCGTGCTCCTGGTGGTGTTGCTCAGGGCGGACACGGCGGCCGCCATCGATCAGGCGGCCTGCTGCATGCCGACCACCTCCCGTCTGGATGCGTTGATGAATCCGGTCCGGGGCGGTGACGAGAAGTTCTTCTCGCGTCAGGGCGGGCCTCCCAACATCCTCTTCATCATCGACACCTCCGCGTCGATGCATGACTGGCCGAAGGATTGGCCCACCGGCCCCCGGGGCTGCTCGGACCCGTTCCTCAATGACCTGGGCTACAACAAGGACGAGACGTACGACCGGATGTGGACGGGCATCAACAGCCAGTCCGACGACTGGTTCGCCAACTCCTCGTACTACGAGGCGCCCAAGAATGGGTACGGCGTCCTCTTCGGGGATGCCCCGCAGGACACCTCCACCTGGACGAGCGCGGCCGCCGCGTGCCAGTCCATCCGCTACATCGGCACCACGGACCTGAACACCTGCCAGAGCTGCCTCGAGACGCGGGGCTACTATCTCCACGACAGCAGCACGCGGCGGGTGAAGGGCAACTTCCTCAACTTCTACGCTCCACGAGACTCGGGCGCGGTGAAGGTGCTGACCGACGTCGTCCGGGATTTGCGTGAGGTGCGCTTTGGCGTGATGGGCTTCCAGACGCGCGCGGAGAGGACGTGCTGGGGCCAGAAGGCCGGCACCCGCAACCAGTGTCTCTGCATCCAGCAGCCCATGGGCCCCACGTGCGCCAAGTCCTACCCGCTGGACAGCAGCTCGGTGGAGAACAACCGCAACTCGGTGCTCAACAGCCTCACCAACGTCAACGCCAACAACAGCAACGGCCTCGGCTGGGATGCCTGCAACACGCCGCTCGCGGATGCGCTCTACGCGGCGGGCTATCTCTTCGAGTCCAAGACCTCCCCCACGCCCTTCTCCTCCTACCTGGGCAGCCACCCGACGAGCTCCAACTTCAGCGCGACGGATGGCGTCTGCTTCGAGTGTGGCTTCAACGCCGTCATCCTCCTGACGGACGGCGAGCCCTTCGACGAGCAGACGGTGGTCAAGCTCCCCTCCGCCATCACCTCCAATCCGGCGCCGTGTGAGGGGTGCTCGCCCAGCCAGTTGCACAACGTGGCCCGCTTCCTGTGGGGGAAGGATCTGCGCTTCGACATGACGGGCGAGCAGCGCGTGGCCACGTACACCATCGGCTTCTCCGAGGACGTGAAGGACAGCAAGCTCTTGCAGGAGACGGCGCGGCTGGGGGGCGGCAGGTTCTTCTCGGCCCGCAGCACCAGCGAACTCAAGCGCGCGATGCTCACCATCCTGGATGACATCAACGCGCGCAACACCTCGTTCTCCACGGCGGCCGTCAGCACCCTGCAGACGCAGGACGCGGCGCTCACGGCCATCGTCCCGCGCATGATGCCCGCCAAGGACAACACCTGGGCCGGCAAGCTGTACCGCTACGAGCAGTTCAACGAGTTCGTCGAAGACCAGGACAAGAACGGCGACGGTGACCGCACCGACCTCTTCCTCGTCGACAAGGCGGGGAGCATGGTCGCGGAGGACTCCTCGAGCGAGTACCGCAAGCTGCTGTCCACCAACGGCGGGCCCAACGGCACGCCGCTCTTCGGTGGTTCCGCCGAGCCCTACTGGGAGGCGAGCGACGAGCTCGAGAAGCTCGGGCATGTCCAGCGCAACATCTGGACGGTGACGGACAACGGCCAGGCGTTTGGTGGCGGAACGAAGGACGGGCTGCTGACGCAGCAGGACGGGCTCATCGCCTTCAACCTCGATAACATCTCCCACCTGCGTCAGTACCTGGCCGTGAATGGCGCGCCGCTGTGCCCCAGCGGTCTGGGCACCACCTACAAGGCGGGTACCCTCCTCACCCGGATGCAGATGCCCGCGTACGCGGACCTCGCCCTGAAGGCCGCGCCGCTCATGGTCGCCGCGGGCCTCAAGGGACTGCCCACCAGCCTGTCCACCCAGGACGGGTATGATCTGCTCTGCACGGCGCTGATCATCCAGTACGTGCGCGGCCAGGATCTGTTCGACGAGAACGGCAACGGCAAGCGGGACGACACCCGGCCGTCCGTGCTGGGCGACATCTTCCACTCCTCGCCCCTGGTGGTGGATCCCCCGGCGGACAAGTTCCTGTGTGACCTGGGCGTGTCCACCCAGTGCGTGCGCACCCTCTACGCCACCCAGCAGAAGACCGGCGTGGAGTCCACGCCGATGGATGCGCGGGAGGACCTGCCCACCTCCTGCAACGTCGCCACGCCCCTGCGGCGTGATGCCTACGACGCCTACGCGTTCGTCAACCGCAAGCGCGAGCGGCTCATCCTGGTGGGTGCCAACGACGGCATGCTGCACGCCTTCAGCGATGGGCTGGGCCAGGAGGACACGTCGACGTGTGACGTGAAGTACCTGAGCAACGCGGCCGGGGGCGGCGTGGAGCGGTGGGCCTTCATCCCGGCGGACATGCTGCCGCGGCTGCAGGAGATGCTCCAGGGCCATGCCTACTTCGTCGACGGCGACGTCATGATTCGCGACATCTGGGCGGACGACAACGGGGATGGCCGCAAGTCGTGGAACGAGTACCACACGGTGGCCGTGGTGGCCGAGGGCCGCGGGGGCACGCACTACTTCGCCCTGGAGGTGTTGTGGGACATGGCGGGCAGCGCGACGGCCACCGCGAAGTCGCGGCCCGGCTTCCGCTGGATGTTCCCGCAGCCGTGCACGGACGAGTCGCTGCGCTTCGGCAAGACGCTCTTCAGTCTCAGCCCCAAGGCGCCCCCCATCGGGCCCGTGTTGATGAGCTCCACCACCGGCCAGAAGCGCCATGGCGACAAGGGGCCGGCGAGCGCCGAGCGCTGGGTGGCGATGCTGTCGGGTGGCTGGTCTCCCGGAGGAGAGAAGGGGCGTGGCCTGTACATGGTGGACGTGTGGAACGGCACCGTGAACGGCCGCGACGACAACCTGCTGTGGAAGTGGGAATACTCCGGGTCCGCTTCCGGTGGCATGGATGAGCCCCGCAGGGCCATGACGTACGGCTTCGTGGCGCCCGCGGCCCTGGTGGACTACGGCGCCAACGACAAGCCGCGCTTCGATGGCTTCTTCGACACCGCCGTGGTGGGCGACCTGGGCGGCCAGGTCTGGACGCTGCGCTTCTTCCAACCCGGCGTGATCGATGCCTCCACCCGGCTCGTCGGCAACTGGAGTGGCGCGCGCTCCTTCTCCATGGACCGGGATGGGGTGTCCGCCTCCAACGCGCAGAGCATCCGCAACCGCTCGCCCATCTACTACCTGGCCTCCGTGGCGGTGCAGCCGGAGAACCAGGCCCTGCGCGCCTTCGTGGGCTCGGGCAATCGCTACTCGCTTCTGGAGACGGGCGTGGGCACCTGCCGCTTCGACAACCCGCAGGCGTGCTCCAAGCTGGGATGCGGCCAGACACAGTCCAGCTACAAGCTGACGCGCAATGGCACGGACTTCCAGCGGCTGAGCAACGCGTGGACGGATCGGCTCTACACGCAGGGCACCTATACGCCCTTCTCCCAGGAGGCCGCCTCCAACGTCTGTGGCACGGCGGGCAGCACGAACCTGCTCACGGCCGAGTTCGAGTCCCGTAACGCCAACTCGTGCCCCAGGCCCGCCGGCGGAGGGACGAACAGCTACGATTTCGCCCGGACGAGGGTGGAGTGCGGCCAGAACGCGGATGGGGTCTACGACTGCCGCGTGCGTGACCCGGGCAACACGCTGAACATGAACGACCTGGACCTGAGCGCCTCCACCACGCCGAGCACGCTCGGCGAGAACCGCTTCTACGGCCTCTGGGTCTATGGCGGCGTCCCGGCGCGCATGTTCGACGAGAGCCTGTCGGCGGCGCCCTCCATGAACAACCTGGCCAAGGACTACGATGGGCGGCGGCTGAGCGATACCGGTGGCGTCAACGGGACGGGCGGCCTCGTCGACGTGACGAACCTCCAGTGCGACGCCTCCGGCACGTGCGCGTGCGCGGCCGGAAAGGTGTGCCCCAGCAAGCTGCTGGCGGGCCCGGAGGACCCCGGCTGGTTCTACGAGTACGAGGGGCTCGAGCACAAAACGGCCGGCGGCGCGGCGGTGCTGGCGAGCTGCACGATGTGGAACTCCATGTACCCGCAGGTGACCACCACCACCAGTGCCTGCTCGGGCTCCACCAACAACCTGGCCCGCCTGCATCAGGCGGACTTCCTCACCGGAGCCCCCAACTGCGCCGCGGGCCTGCTGGGCAAGGACGGCTACGTGCGCTACCAGACGCGCTCCGTGCTGGCGCCTCCGCCCGAGCCCACCACGGCCATCCAGGTGTCGAAGACGGGGCAGGTGAGATACAGCACCCTGTTCGTCGAGCCCGGCAAGCCCCAGGCCACCGAGGCGCAGGTCTCCACCGACACGGACGTGCTGCAGTACATCTACGAGCTGCCCGTGCCCCGCACCCTGCATGCCTGCCGGCACGACCACGAGAACGGCGGCCAGGAGGCGTGCGCGCCCTCCGGGATGTGAGCAAGGCGCGGAAGCACTCCGGGGCCCGTCCTCGCCACGCGGCGATGGCGGGCCCCGTTGTTTCAGCGGCGCAGCACGATGTCGCGCGCGAGGCTGTCGCCTCCTCCCACGAGATCGAACGACGCGCGCACCGGAGTCCCCTCGGAGATCTCCCGCAGCGGAACCCGACGGCCCTGATGCAGACCCCGGCTGCGGCGATCGATGCGCAGCTCGTAGATGTTGCCCTCGCCATCGCTTACCTCGATGGTGCGGGCGCCCACGCGCTTGACCCGGCCATCCACCGTGCCGCTGGCGATGGTGATGTCCTCGGTGGCCGTGTCCGGAGAGATATTCTTGTTGGCGGCCCGAGCTGCCTCGGCGCTCTCGCTCAGCCAGATGCGGTCCTCGTCATCCATCTGCCCACCCGTCCCCGAGCGCGCGGGTGCCTGCTTCTCCCGCTCCCCCGTCGTCGCGCTCTCCTGGAGGGCGATCGCGTCCCCTTGTTCCCGGGGCGCCGCCTGGACCGGAGCGGCCTCGGGTTTCGACTCGACGGCCTTCACCGGCGCGGCCGGCGCCGTGGTTTCCGTCCGGGTGGCCACCGTCTCGGCCGTCTCCGGGGCTGGCTTTCGCTCGGCCTTGCGGCAACCGGTGCTCCCCAGCACACACCCCAACATCATCAACCCCATGACCCGTCCGACCATCCGACCCCTCCCCCGTCATTCGTTGGTGGAGACAGGGTGGGGACGCCAGGGCGATCTGGCACAGGTCCCTCGCTCGAGTGCCTGCTCGTCCGGCTGCCCAGATGACAGGGGAGTGCGCCGAATGTCACCGGCGCGACAGCGCACGGGCCCCACGGGGAGGCCCGTGGGGTCGGGACAGGGCTTCATTGCGCGGATTCCCGGGGCCCGGGGGTGCACGGAAGCCGTGAAGCCCGCACCGGTTCGGCCCTAGAGTGCGCGCCCCTCAGGTTTCGTCATCGGAGAAGACGTCCCCATGCGGCAGAAGGTTTTCGCTCTCATTGCTGACACGCTCGCGGCGCTGAAGTCGGCCGGCACGCTCAAGTTGGAGCAGGTGCCCGGCTACACCGTGGAGCCCCCGAAGAACCCTGCCCACGGCGACTGGGCGGTCAACGTGGCGATGCTGCTCACGAAGCCCGAGGGCAAGCCGCCGCGCGACATCGCCAACGCCATCGTGAAGGGCCTGGTGGACAAGGAGGGGATGGTCGCCAAGGTGGAGGTGGCGGGTCCGGGCTTCCTGAACTTCACGCTCAAGGAGCAGGTCATCCAGCAGGTGGCGCGTGAGGTGCTGAGCGCCGGGGAGACGTTCGGGCGGCGGGCGCCGAAGTCGACGGGCAAGCGCATCATGGTGGAGTTCGTGTCGGCCAACCCCACGGGCCCGGTGCACATCGGCCACGCGCGCGGGGCGTTCATGGGCGACGCGGTGTCCCGGTTGCTGGACGCGGCCGGGCACGACGTGACGCGCGAGTTCTACATCAACGACTACGGCAAGCAGGTGGAGACGCTGGGCCGCACGGTGCACAAGCGCTACCGGCAGCTCTTCGGCGAGCAGGTGGAGCTCGTCGAGGGCGAGTATCCGGCCGAGTACGTCATCGACATCGCGAGGACGTGGAAGGAGGAGGTGGGCGACAGGTACCTGCGCGCGCCGGAGTCCGAGTGGTTGCCGCTGGCGACCGCGGTGGCCATCCGCGAGAACATGGAGGCCATCCGGGCCTCGCTGGAGAAGGCGAACATCCGGCACGACGTGTTCTTCAGCGAGGCGTCGCTGCACGCGGCGGGCAAGGTGAAGGCGGTGGCCGAGGAGTACGCGCGGCGTGGCGCGACGTACGAGGCCGCGGAGGCCCGGCGCGACACGGAGAAGGTGCGCAGCGAGGACAGCAAGGCCGCTCAGTACACGGATCGCCAGAAGGGCGGCACGTTCCTGATGACGAGCCAGCACGGAGATGACGAGGACCGCGTCATCCTCCGGCGCGACGGAACGCCCGTGTACCTGACGGCGGACCTCGCCTACCACAAGGAGAAGTACGACCGGGGCTTCGACCGCCTCATCGACGTGCTCGGGGCGGACCACGCGGGGCACACGCCGCGCATCAAGGCGGGGATGGTGTTGCTGGGGCTGGACGTGAAGCGGCTCGACTTCCTGCTGGTGCAGCTCGTGCGCATCACGCGCGGGGGTGAGGAGGTCAAGGTCAGCAAGCGCAAGGGCACGGTGTTCGAGCTCGAGGACCTCATCGACGAGGTGGGCCCGGACGTGTGCCGGTTCCTCTTCCTGATGAAGACGGCGAACGCGCGCTTCGACTTCGATCTGGACCTGGTGCAGAAGCAGTCCAAGGACAACCCGGTCTTCTACTTCCAGTACGGCCACGCGCGGTGCGCGAGCATCCTGAAGAAGGCGGCGGAGAAGGGCACGCCGTTCGTCGGGGCGGAGCAGCTCACGCCGGCGCAGCTCGCGCGGCTGACCCTGCCCGAGGAGCTGGTGATGCTCAAGAAGATGAGCCAGCTGCCCGACGTGGTGGCGAGCGCGGCGGAGCGGCTCGAGCCGCACCACGTGCTCTACTTCTGCCAGGAGCTGATCACCGACTTCCACAGCTACTACACGAAGTACAAGACGGACCCGATCATCAGCGCGGACGCGGAGAAGACACAGGGCCGGCTGGCGCTGGTGGCGGCGCTCAAGCAGACCCTGCGCAGTGCCTTCGCGCTGCTGGGCATCAACGCCCCCGAGTACATGGAGGCCCCCGCCGAGGAGGAGTGAGCGGGGCGGTGGGGCACGGGGGGCCGTTGCTGGCCCCCGCGGGCCTTCAGTGGGACAGGGCGTCGGCCACGGCCCGGACGTGCGCGCGGACGAGCTCCCGCGCCCGGGTGAGCTCCTCCTCCGTGGTGGGGACGTACCCCAGGCACAGCACCACCTCGTCCTCGGGCGCGGTGCGTGCGCCCAGGGCCGCGTAGTCGAGCGTGCGCGAGAGGGGCTCGCCCTCGGTATCGGGAATGAAGCGGCCGAACACGGCGGCGTGGGTGCCCCGGTCCGGCGCGGACTCCTTGAGCGCGAAGAGCCGGCGCACGGCGTCGAGCGCCTCGGGATGGGTGGTGAGCCGCTCGGGGTCCACCGGCCCCGCCAGCTCCCACTCGAGCAGCCGCAGACAGCCGCGCACGAACTCCACGTCGGTGAGCACCAGGCCGTAGAGGTACCAGTCCGCGCACGCCACCTGGATGAGCCGGGCCTGGGCGTCGGTGAGCCAGGTGAACGAGGGGCAGGTGAAGGTCTCGCACAGCTCGGCGTGGTAGACGCCGCAGTCGCGCAAGTCCACGCCCCCCGTCACCTTCGGGTGGCCCAGGCAGCCCACCCGGGTGCGCCCCTCGTCGACGAAGCCCAGCAGCGGACACACGCGCACCGCCGGAAACAGGGGCGAGGCACGGCGCGACTCGAGCAGGGCGAGGGCCCGGGTGCGCCACGCGCCGTGCTTCGGGGGGAGCGAGGCGAAGGACTCCGTCTGCTCGTTCAGGCGCGCGGTGAGGCTCGCGCGCGAGTGGTCGCGGAAGTTGTAGAGGCCGCAGCAGGCCCCGCACGAGGCGCCCCGGCCGGGCTGGCACAGGTGGAAGGAGACGGACATCTCAGAACCAGTCGGGCTGCATCCGCGTGTACGAGTCCTCTCCCGAGCGGCACAGCTCCACCAGTGGGGCCACGCGCGGCAGCTCCGTGTGCAGCCAGTACTGCGCCGCGGCGAGCTTGCCCTCGTAGAAGTCCCGGCCGTCCGTGCCCCGGGCGAGCCCCTCGCGCGCCGCGGCCGCCTGCGCGAGCCACCGCCACGCCACCGCCAGCACCGAGAACAGCTCCATGTAGTCGGCGCTGTGGCGCAGCATCCGCTCCACGTCGCCCTCCATGCCCGCCTGTCCCAGCTCCATCGTCAGCGCCACCACCCGCTGGAGCGCCTCGTTGAGCGACTCGCCCCAGGAAGCGTCCACGCCCGCCCGGCGCGCCCGCTCCACCGTGGCCTCCACCTCCTCGACGAAGGCGCGCAGGCCGCCGCCTCCCGCCGCCACCACCTTGCGCCCGAGCAGATCCAACCCCTGGATGCCGGTGGTGCCCTCGTGGATGCTGTTGAGCTTCTGGTCGCGCAGCCACGCCTCGGGCAGGTACTCGGTCGAGTAGCCGTAGCCGCCATGCACCTGGATGGCGAGGGTGTTGGCCTCGAAGCCCTTCTCGGCGGGGAACGTCTTGGCCAGCGGCGTGAGCAGGTCCGCGAGCAGGCCCGCGCGCTCGCGTGCTTCCGGCGTCTCGCCGTGCTCCGCCACGTCCGACTGCCACGAGGCCATGGACAGCAGGGACAGGCCTCCCTCCACGATGGCCTTCTGGCGCAGGAGCATGCGCCGCACGTCCGCGTGCTCGATGATGGGGCGCTGGGGCCGCGCGGCGTCCTTCTCCCAGGAGAGGCGGCCCTGGGGCCGGTTGCGCGCATAGGCCAGGGCCTCCTGGTAGGCGACCGAGGCGGTGGCCACTCCATTGAAGCCCACCATGATGCGCGCCTCGTTCATCATCTGGAACATGTGGGCCAGGCCCTTGCCCGCCTGTCCCACGAGCCATCCGCGGCAGTCCCCGCCCTCGCCGTAGTTGAGCGCCAGGCTGGGAATGCCCCTCCAACCAATCTTGTGGATGGCGCCCGTCACGCGCACGTCGTTGTCCACGAGCCGTCCGCCCTCGGGCCGGCGCGCGGGGATGGCGAAGAGCGACAGGCCGCGCACACCCGCGGGCGCGCCATCGATGCGCCCCAGCGTCAGGTGCACCACGTTCTCCGCGAAGTCGTGGTCTCCGCCGCTGATGAAGATCTTCGAGCCGGAGACGCGCCAGGTGCCGTCCTCGGCGGGAGTGGCCCGGGTGCGCACGTCCGCGAGGCTGCTGCCGGCGTGGGGCTCGGTGAGCGCCATGGTGCCCGTCCACTGGCCCGAGTACATCTTGGCCATGAACGTGTCCTTGAGCCACTCGCTGCCGAACGCCTCGATGAGGTGCGCCGCGCCGGTGGTGAGCCCGATGAAGGCGTAGGCGCTGAGGTTGGCCGCCATCAGGTAGGCCGAGGCCAGCGAGTACACCGTGAGCGGCAGCTGCTGGCCGCCCGTCTCCACGGGCCGAGTGGCCGCGAGCAGGCCCAGGTCGACGAGCTGGGGGTAGAGCGTGCGCATCAGCGGGTGCACGTGGACGCGGCCATCCCGGAAGGTGGGCGGCTCCGAGTCCATGAGCCGGTAGGTGGGGGCGAGCACGTCCCGCGCCAGGCGCCGCGTGCTGTCCAGGAAGAGGGTGAAGGTCTCGCGCGAGTGGTCCGCGAAGGCGGGCAGCTTGCAGAGCGACTCCGCGTCCAGCACCTCATAGAGCTGGAAGTCCACGTCGCGGTCGGAGAGCAGGGGATTGGAGGCGGGAGCGGTCATGGCTCCTCTCGTTATCCCATGGCCGGGCCGTTGCCAGCAGTCCGTTGAGACCTTCTGCTCACCGACGGTAGGAGGCGCCCACACCCCCGTGGAGCGGCTGGGGAAGCGTCGGCTCGAAGACGCGTCACCGGCTCGCGTTCACCGTGCGTTTCGCTGACTCCTTCCCGCGTCTTCTTCCGCCCCGCGCGGTCGTGGTAGACAAGCCCGGCGCAGTCACTCCGGTGAAAACACCGAGAAGAATGAAGAATAGATGATCCTGACACCAGAGTCGGCCACAGGCGCATTCACACCCAGTATCAGGCCTGTCGGTTTCGCCGGGCGTTCGCGGTTGAGTGGAGCAGCCACTCCTGGTGGGTCTGCGCGGTTGACCGCGCTTCTGTTGTCCGCCGTTCTGTCGTCGGGGTGCGCGGCAGCCGTGACGGGCCGAATTCGACCAAGTCATTTTCAGTTCGTCACGATTGTTCCATAGACGGAGACTGGGGCAGGGTGGGTGGCGCGCCGCTTGCGTTCACGCGCAGGTCAAGAACGGAACAACAGGCGAGGTTTACACCTGCATATTCGGCGTCGAAATGCCGATAGAAAATAAAGATGGGCCCATCTCTACTCCCCTTGCTCAACGCCTTTCGGCTGAGCTTGCCAATGACGCTGCATACGCCGTACTTACAACGAAAACCAAGCCGTCCCCTCCACCTCTCTATACATTGTGTCAGAGCTTCATCGCGGCATACCGTTTGCGGATGAGCACCGCGATCGTGGGCTCGCGAGTAAGGACGATTTGTAGTTCGAAGGCAGAGCCGGTTGTTTTTGGTGTTCCCACCTCCCAGGTTTCAGGGCAATGACCCTCTCGAAAGAGCAATTGTTGTCAGTTGCCCACGAATACTGGGATTCGAGCAATGAGTTCCTTGTCAGGCAAGAGGCAAGTCCTAAGAGGAGGAAGCTTGATGCGTTGTGGGATGAGAAGCTCGAGAGCCTGGACCCGTGGAATGCATTTTTGCGTGTGCTGAGGAACGAGCTTCCTGGCTATGCGGTTGGGAGCATGGTCACACCGATTGATGCCAGTTTTCGTTGTGTCGTCTACCCGGACAAGGATTCCCGGCCGCCATCATCCTGCTGGATTGTCGTTGGCTGCGTAAGTATAGTGGCTCCCGTCTACATTTTGTATGGCGTGGAGTGCGAATATGAGGGGGGAAGGTTGCGTAACCATAAGGCCAGTCTTGAGCAACCTCCACCTGATATGGCTTTCCCGGCCAGTGTGGTGGCCAGGAAAATCGAGGCGACGTTCGGTTGCAGTGTGGTTCCTCGTGAGATTGCTGAAACTCCTGTCCCTCTCTTCATTGAGTTCAAAGCGCCCCCGGAGACAACTCTTTTCCATGCGCTCTTCACGAGCGAGCCCAGCAGCATCCCATGATGCTGAAAATACGCGCCAGTCCCGCTCGCTGGGGTTGTGTTGTCCCCCGTGCTTCGCTGCATTGAATTAGGAGGAGGCAGAGTACCTCCCAACACACGTGATGTACGATGAGAATGACGTACGACGGTCTCGACGTACGTCGAGATCGTCGTACGTTGTTGGGACCCACTGCAAACCTGTGGTCTCACCAGCGATGCGCCACGCCCAGTCCCCCGTAGAGCGACCGGGGAGGCGTCGGCTCGAAGTAGCGCCCCCGGCTCGCGTTCACCCGCACGTTGTCGCTGGCCCGCGCCGACAGCAGGTTCTGCAGGCCCAGGAAGGGACTCAGCTCGAACCCCCCCATGGGGATGCGGTGCGCCAGCCGCGCGTTCACCACCCAGGCCATGGGCACCCGCACCGTGTTCGCGTCGTCCGCGTACATCCCCCCGGTGCTGAACACCTCCACCGCCGCCAGCGCGCCGCTCGCATGCTGGTACATCGCCTCGGCGCTCACCTGGTGCGTGGGAATGCCCGGCACGCGCTTGCCTCCCTCCACCGTGGCCCGCAGGGCGTTGTAGGCCGCCCGCAGCCGCAGCCACTCCGTCACCCGCGCCTCCAGCGCCACCTCCGCCCCCACGTGCCGCGAGCGCGCCGTGTTGCGGTAGTACGCCCGCGTCGACTCGTCCTCGTAGCGCACCAGCCCATCGCGCAGCCACACCGAGTACAGCGCCACGTCGTAGCGCAGCCGGCTCCAGAGCACTCCCCGCGCCCCCACCTCCACCCCGTTGGAGCGCTGGGGCCTCAGCTCCCGTGACAGCCCGCCCCCCGCTCCCGGCGGCAGCGCCAGCTCCGTCGTCGTCGGCGCCTCGAAGGCCTGGGTGAAGCTCGTGAAGACAGACACCTCCTGCCGAGGCGCCCAGATGAGCCCCAGCCGCCCCGTGGGCTGCTGGAAGAGCCTCGCCCCCGTCGCGTCCCCGTCCTCCTTCAGGAAGTCCTCCACCGCGTAGCGCGACACGTCGTAGCGCACTCCCGCCACGGCCGTCAGGTGCTCGACGAGTTCCAACTCCTCCTGGGCGAACACCCCCAGCGCCAGCACGTTCTCCTGCTGGTCGAGCTGCACCGCGCCGCCGGGCCGGCCCTCCACGTTGTCGAGGTTCTTGCGCCGGTCCGCCTGTGATTGCACCTCCGCCCCCAGGGCGAAGCGGCTGCGCAGGCCCCCCAGCGGCGCCCGGTTGTCATAGCGCGCCGAGACTCCATCGAACGTCCGGTCGAACGCCACCACCACTCCCGGCAGCGCGTTCTGGAAGCGCCGCAGCGACAGGAAGCCCCGGGCCTCCAGCGCGTGCGCCTCGCCCAGGCGCAGCCGGTACGTCAGCCCCAGCCGCCCCTGGCGCACCGCCTCGCCCGCCCGGGCCGCCAGGTTGAGCGGCGCGGCCTGTCGGGGCTCGGCCTCCAGCTCCTCCTGCGTCAGCGCGCCCGGATCCTGGGCCTCGGGCGCGTCCACCAGCGACAGCACCGCCGTCAGCTCCGAGTTCGCGCCAGGCGTCCAGCCCACCTTGCCGTTGAAGAGCACCTGCTCCGTGGCCGATTGCCGCCGCCAGCCCGTCTGCGCGAGCCGCGACGCGCCCACCAGCCAGCGCACCGGCCCGCTCGTCCCTCCGCCCTTCACGTTCAACTTCCACAGGCCGTACTCCCCGTTCACCGTGCGCGCCTCCACGGAGGGGCGCTCGGGGCCGTCCTCGGTGGTGAGGCTCACCACGCCGCCCGCCGCGTTGCCGTACAGCGACGAGGCCAGTCCCCGCAGCACCTCGATGCGCGACACCATCGCCATGTCCAGCAGGTCCACGTTCGACTGCCCATCCGGCAGGGTCTCCGGGAAGCCATCCACCACCACGGTGACGCCGCGGATGCCGAACGCCGAGCGCGCCCCGAAGCCCCGCAGGGACAGCCGCAGGTCCTGCGAGGCGTTGTTGCGGCTCTGGACCACGAGCCCCGGCACTCCCACCAGGGCCTCGTACATGCCCAGGGTGGGGCGGCCCGTCTGGATGTCCTCCCCCTCCACGACGCTCACCGCCGCGGGGGTGCGGTTCAGGGGCGTGGGCACCCGGGGCGCCACCACCATCGTCTCTCCGGGAGTCTCTCTGGGAGCCTCTCCGGGAGCCTCTCCGGGGGAGGGGAGCGTTTCGGGCGCCGGGGAAGGGGCTTGGGCGAGGGCGAGGGACAGGAGCGTGCCAGGGAGGAGCCAGGACATCCGGGAACACCTTTGCTCGGAAGCAGGGGGAGCCGCGCCTGTCTGCCCGGCTTCGGGGCGCTCCGCCACCGCATCTTTCTCTCCGGGTGATAGAAATCGGACGAAGGTGTATGGACGGCCCTCGTGAGGGGGCGCCGCGTCGCTGCTAACGTCCTCGCGCCCCCCTGTCATGAACGCCCCCGAGCAACACGCCCCGGAAGTCTCTTCGCCGTCGAGCCTGATACCGAGCGGTCCCGAGGGCGAGTCCCTCTTCCGGCAGATCGCCGAGACCATTCCCCAGCTCGTGTGGACGACCCGGCCCGACGGCTACCACGACTACTTCAACCAGCGTTGGTACGACTACACCGGGAGGAAGCCGGGCGACACGGACGGCGAGGGGTGGCAGCTGCCCTTCCATCCCGAGGACGTGCCGGAGGCGCAGCGGCGCTGGCAACACTCGCTGCGCACCGGCGAGCCCTATGACGTGGAGTACCGCTGCCGGCGCCACGATGGCGTGTACCGCTGGTTCATCGGACGGGCCCAGCCGGTGCGCGACGCCGAGGGCCGTGTCGTCAAGTGGTTTGGCACCTGCACCGACATCGAGGACCAGAAACGGGCCGTGGACGCGCTGCAGGTCCTCGCCGAGGCGAGTTCCCTGCTGGCGTCGTCCCCGTTGGATTACGAGGCCACGCTCGACGCGCTCACCAAGCTCGCGGTGCCCCGGCTGGCGGACTGGTGCACCCTGCGCATGGTGGGCGAGCACGGCATGGTTCAGTTGTTCGGGGTCGCGCACGTGGCCCCGGAGAAGGTGGCGCTCGCCTGGGAGCTCAGCCGGCGCTACCCCCCGGATCCCAAGGCCTCCTCGGGCGTCTACGAGGTCATCCGTACCGGGCGCTCGGACTGGCTCCCCACCTTCTCCGAGGAGGCGCTGGCGAAGCTCACCCGCGACGCGGAGCACCTGCGCATCGTGCGCGAGCTGGGTCTGCGCTCGTCCGTGACGGTACCCCTCAAGGCCCGCGGCCGCGTCCTGGGCGCCCTCCAGCTCATCTCCGCCGAGTCCAACCGGATCTTCTCCGCCGCGGACGTCGCGCTCTTCGAGCAGATCGCCGAGCGCGCCGCCCTGGCCGTGGACAACGCGCGCCTCTACCGCGAGGCCCAGGTCGCCCTGCGGCGCAAGGAGGAGGAGCAGCGCGTCGCCGAGACGCTCCACCGCATGGGCCTGTTGCTCGCCTCGGAGCTGGAGCCCGTGCGGCTCATCAAGAGCGTCACCGAGGCGGGGGTGTCCCTCACGGGCGCGTCCTTCGGCGCCTTCCTCGAGAAGCGCGTGGAGGAGCACGGTGAGCCCTCGCGGCTGTCCACGCTGCCCCTGCCGCGGGGCACCCCGCTCTTCGCACCCACCTTCCGCGGCGATCCCCCGCTGCTGCTCGACGACGTGACGCGGCATCCGGAGTATGGCAAGAGCAGCCCCTTCCAGAGCCTGTCCGCCAAGCACCTGCCGGTGCGCAGCTTCCTCGGGGTGCCCGTGAAGGGCCGCTCGGGGGAGGTGCTGGGCGGGTTGTTCTTCGTCCATCCCGAGCCGGCGCGATTCACCCGGGTGCATGCCCAGCTCGCCGAGGGCATCGCGGCGCAGGCCGCCGTGGCGCTGGACAACGCGCGCCTGTACGCCAGCGCTCGCCAGGCGGAGGAGCGCTTCCGCTCGCTCATCAACGCCACCGCCCAGGCCGTGTGGGTGACGCGTCCGGATGGGCTGGCCCTCGAGGACTCGCCCTCGTGGCGCGAGTTCACCGGGCAGACGTACGAGGAGTACCGGGGCTTTGGCTGGCTGGGCGCGGTGCACCCCGATGACCAGGAGCGGGTGCGGCGGGGCTGGGAGGCGGGGCGGGCGCTCAAGCGGCCCTACGAGGTGGAGATGCGCGTGCGCCGCAAGGACGGCAGCCATGCGACCATCTTGTCGCGTGCCGTGCCCCTGTACTCGGCCCCGGGCGAGGTGCGCGAGTGGGTGGGCACGAGCCTGGACGTCACCGCCCAGCGCTCCGCGGAGGAGTCCTCGCGCCGGCTGGAGAGCGAGCAGCGCACCCGTCAGCTCGAGGCGCTGCACGCCCGGGTGAGCGAGGTGCTCTCCCAGGAGGTGTCACCCGAGCGGATGATGCAGGAGTGCGCCGAGGTGATGACGCGCTGTCTGCCCATGTTTCCGCTCTCGCAGCTCTGGGCGTGGGATCGGGAGGCGAAGGTGCTGCGGCTCAAGGGGCACGCGGGACCGTCCATCCCGCCGTCCATCCAGATGGATCGGCTGGAGCCGGGCCAGGGCGTCGCGGGCCGGGTGGGCCAGAGCCGTCAGTTGTTGCACTCCAACGATGCGTTGCGCCACCCGGGCGTGGCGCGCGCACGCGACTGGTTGGAGGCGCAGGGGCTGACGTCCTTCGTGGGCATCCCCCTGCAGGTGCGCGGGCAGCTCGTGGGCGTGTTCACCCTCTTCGGGATGCAGCCGCTGGAGGAGGAGACGCTCATCACCCTGTCCACGGTGGCGGAGGCGCTGTCCCAGGGGCTCGAGCGCCGCCGCGCCGAGCTGGCCCTGCAGGCCCACGCCACGGAGCTGGCGCGCTCCAACGAGGAGTTGCAGCAGTTCGCCTACGTGGCCTCGCACGACCTGCAGGAGCCCTTGCGCATGGTGGCCAGCTTCACGCAGCTGCTGGCGCGGCGCTACAAGGGGCGGCTGGACTCGGACGCGGACGAGTTCATCGCCTTCGCGGTGGATGGCGTCACCCGCATGCAGCGGCTCATCCAGGACTTGCTCGCCTACTCGCGCGTGGGCACCAAGGGCCACGAGTTCAAGCCCGTGGAGGCGGGCCCCGCGCTGGACAAGGCGCTCGCCAACCTCAAGACGCTGGTGGACGAGACGGGCGCCAGCATCACCCAGGGCCCGCTGCCGCGGGTGATGGCGGACGAGAGCCAGCTCACCCAGCTCTTCCAGAACCTGGTGGGCAACGCGCTGAAGTTCCGGGGCCCGAAGCCCACGCGCATCCGGGTGGACGCCGAGCGCCAGGGTGACTCGTGGCGCTTCACCGTGTCGGACAACGGCATCGGCATCGAGCCGCAGTACTTCGAGCGCATCTTCATCATCTTCCAGCGCCTGCACAACAAGGAGGACTACCCCGGCACGGGCATCGGACTCGCCATTTGCAAGAAGATCGTCGAGCGCCACGGTGGCCGCATCGGGCTGGAGTCCTACCCGGGCCAGGGCTCGGTATTCTGGTTCACCCTGCCCGTGCTTCCCTCCCTCCCCGTGAACAAGGGGTCGAGCTCATGAACGGCGAGCGTCTTGGACGTCCCATCGAAATCCTCCTCGTGGAGGACAACCCCGGCGACGTGCGCCTGACGATCGAGGCCCTCAAGGAAGGCAAGGTGAGCAACCGCCTCTCCGTCGCGCGCGATGGGGTGGAGGCGCTCGCCTTCCTGCGCCGCGAGGGGGCACACGCCAATGCCCCGCGACCGGACCTCATCCTGTTGGACCTGAACCTGCCGCGCCGGGACGGGCGCGAGGTGCTGGCGGAGATCAAGGCGGATGCCCGGCTGCGCCGCATCCCCGTGGTGGTGCTCACCACGAGCAAGGCGGAGGAGGACATCCTGCGCACCTACGACTTGCACGCCAACTGCTACATCAACAAGCCGGTGGACCTGGACCAGTTCATCTCCGTGGTGCGCTCCATCGATGACTTCTGGCTCTCCGTGGTGCGCTTGCCCGGAGGAGATTGAGGCCGTCATGAGCAAGGACGAAGGGCGCGTGCTGCGGCTGCTCCTGGTGGAGGACAACCCGGGAGATGCCCGGTTGTTCGAGGAGGAGCTCAAGCGGGTGACGTCCGTGAGTGTCGACGTGCGCCACGTCATGCGCCTGGCGGAGGCCGAGGCGCAGGTGGGCGAGCCCGGTCTGGACGCGGTGCTGTTGGACCTGTCGCTGCCGGATGGACAGGGGCTGGCCAACATCCAGCGCATGGTGCAGGCGGCGCCCACGCTGCCCCTGGTGGTGCTCACCGGCACGGACGACGACGAGCTCGCCATGCGCGCGGTGCACGCGGGCGCGCAGGACTATCTCGTGAAGGGGCAGGTGACGGGGCCGCTGCTCGTGCGCGCGCTGCGCTACGCCATCGAGCGCAAGCGCGTGGAGGAGGGGCTCAAGCGCGAGGAGGCCGCGCGCCAGACGGCGCTCTTTCGCGAGCAGTTCCTCGGCATCCTCGGGCACGACCTGCGCAACCCCCTGCAGGCCATCACCGGCAACGCCGCGCTGCTGCTGCGCTACGGCGGCTTGTCCGAGCCCCAGCGCAAGGCCGTCCACCGCATCTCCAACTCCGCGGATCGCATGGCGCGGATGATTGGCGACCTGCTCGACTTCACGCGCACGCGCCTGGGCGGGGGCTACACGCTGCAGCGCACGGAGATGAACGTGCACGACGTGCTGCGGCAGGTGGTGGAGGAGCTGGAGGTGGCGCACCCGGGGCGCAAGTTCGAGCTGAACGTGTCCGGCACCGGCTGGGGCGCGTGGGACATGGGCCGCATCGCCCAGGCGGCCTCCAACCTGGTGGGCAACGCGGTGCAGTACTCCCCCGAGGACAGCGTGGTGCGGGTGAGCGCGTGCGACGAGGGCCCGGGCGTGCGGGTGGAGGTGCGCAATGGCGGCCCGCCCATCCCCGCCGAGCGGATGCCGCACATCTTCGATCCCTTCGTGCGCGGCGCCGAGGTGTCCCGGGCCCGCACGGGGTTGGGGCTCGGGCTCTACATCACCCATGAAATCGTGAAGGCACACGGGGGCACCCTCCAGGTGCGCTCCACGGAGGCCGAGGGCACATGTTTCTGGATGAACCTGCCGCGTCAGGCGCCCTCCGCCCCGGCCCCGCTCGGCTCCTCGCCCGGGGGGCTGGCGGGCGTCTGAGTCGATGGAATGCGCGGAGGCCGTGGGGCTGCCCCGGTTCGTCGGGGGACCTACCTTGTTCCAAAAGGAGGTCGCTCCATGGGATTCCTCATTGGATTCGGTTTGTTCTTCCTCGCCATCCTGTTCACCATCATCTTCGGAGGCGTGAGCAAGTTGGGGGACCGGCGCGTGGCGTTGGAGGGGCGTGCCACGAAGGACCAGCGCCTGCCCACGCAGCAGGGCGCCTCGATGGTGCCCTAATACTACCCGGTCACTTCTCCAGGGGCGCTGCGGCTCTCCGAGGGGAAGTCTTCCTCGGAGGGGGTTCGAAGTGACCGAGTCGTACTAGATATGGCCGCCTTCGGAGCCCGGTGGACATTGGGACGCTGCGACTCGGTAGCGGGGAGGCCTTCGCTCAAGATGCGCTCGATCTCGGACACGGGGATGCGCTGGTGTCCGTTGACGTCCACCGTTTTGATGCGACCCAAGGCGATGAACTGCGCCAGGGTGGTGGCCCGGTCCACCCCAAGGCGACGGGCGGCCTCCTTCTTCGACAACAGCTCGGAGCTGGCCTTGCGCTGCTGGCGGCCTGGGACTGGAGACACGGTGGGGACCGGCAAGACCGGGAGGGCCTCGCCCGAGCTAAGTCGCGCCAGCAAGTGCCGGTTCACCTCCACCGCACGCTCCTCGGGATCCATCGACTTGCGGCATTCAACGCAGGGCGTGTCGAGTTCCTGCTCTGTCGGATGCCGGTACGGGTGCAACTCCCACCACTCCGTGCATCGTCTACACACCCATCCGTCGGGGGTGCCCCCGCCTCACGAGAAGTGGAAGACGGAGGGTAACCGTTCACCGCCCAGGCTTGGTTGAGGAGGAGGCAGGAAGGGCGTGACCAAAGAAGTGGTGCTGGACGAGGTGACGGCGGACGTGGTGTAGAAGAGGGATGGTGGAGGTAGACCCTCGAGACGCGCTCATCGTGGAGTTGAGAGAGCAGCTGGCGCAACGAGATGCGCGGATTGCGGAATTGATGGCGAAGGTGGAGGCCCTCACCGCGCGGGTGGCGGAGTTGGAGGCGCGCCTGCGCCAGAACTCGAGCAATTCCTCCAGGCCGCCGTCCTCGGATGCTCCCGGTACCCCGCGTCCAGCGAAGAAGCCCACGGGCCGTCGTGCTGGAGGCCAGCCCGGGCACAAGAAGCATGAGCGAGTGCTGTTACCGCCCGAGCAGGTGCAGCACGTGGTGGAACTGGTGCCCAAGGAGTGCAAGGACTGTGGCCGACGGCTGGCGGGAAGGGACAGGGAGCCCAGACGGCATCAGGTGGTGGAGGTGCCGCCGCTATCGGCGATTGTCACCGAGTATCGCAGCCACGCGCTGGAGTGTGGCGCCTGCGGCACGGTGACCCGAGAGCAAGTGCCCGCGTATGCCAGCAGCGCCTTTGGTGACAGGCTGGGTGCGCTGGCGAGCCTGATGGTGGGCAAGTACCGGCTGTCCAAGCGACTGGTGAAGGACGCGCTGTCGGACATGCTGGGCGTCCAATTATCGGTGGGCAGCGTGGTGAACCTGGAAGGGGAAATGGCCGAGGCGCTCGCGCCCGCGGTGCTCGAGGCCGGCGAGTACGTGAGGGCAGCCGACAGGGCCCACGCGGATGAGACGGGGTGGGTGGAGGGGCGCGAAGAGGGCCGGGGCCAACGAGCCTGGCTGTGGCTGGTGGCCACGGCGCTGGTGGCTGTCTTCCACATCGCTCGAAGTCGCGGAGGCAAGGTGGCACGAGCCCTGCTGGGAGAGGACTTCGCGGGCATTCTCGTCAGTGACAGGTGGAGCGGGTACGAGTGGTACGACGCGGGCCTGCGCCAGGTGTGCTGGGCTCACCTCACCCGAGACTTCCAGGGCTTCATCGACCGGGGCGGCGAGGGAGGGCAGCTCGGCGAGGAGTTGATGCACCAGCGCAATCGCTTCTTCACGTGGTACCACCAGGTGCACGAGGGCAGCCTGACACGCGAGGACTTCGAGAAGAGGATGCCCGAGGTGGAGCGCGAAGTGGGCCGATTGCTGCGCCAGGCCGCGGTGTGCGCGGAGAAGAAGACGGCCGGCATGGCGCGGGAAATGTTGCGCTGGGAGAAGTGTCTGTGGACGTTTGTCGACGTACCGGACCTGGCGCCGACGAACAACTTCGGCGAGCGGTGCTTGCGGCACGCCATCATGTACAGGAAGACATCCTTCGGAACGCAAGGCCCCGAGGGCAGCCGCTTCGTGGAGCGAATCCTCACCACCGTCACCACGCTCAAGCTGCAACGGCGTGGCGTGTTGGACTTCCTGACCGACACCCTCCATGCACATCGACGTGGCTTTTCAACACCCTCGCTGCTGCCCACTCCGGCGTCGGTTCAGCTCTCCAACGCGGCCTGAGTCGGTGAACGGTTACGACGGAGGAACTCCGGAGGAGGATGCGGTGGCGCGCAGATGGCTCCAGTCCGAATGGGCGGTAGCCGGGCTGGTGAGCCTGCCCCAGTTTAGTGGCTCTCCCGCACTTTATACGCTTCACCAGCGGCGGGCAGGCAAGCGTCTCTTGTGCAGCCGACCGCGTACTGCCCAGCGGTGACGTTGTGCGGCGTCAACAGGTGCGCCGGGTTCTCCTCGCCCCGGAGCATACAGCCGAGCTGATGCAGCTTGGTCTCCACCAGCAGCAGGATGGCGCTGATGATGACGGGCGCGCTGTGCGTCCGCTCCGGGTCGGGCACCGCCCCCATGGCGACGCTGTCCGCGATCCAGTAGGCGACCTCGATGGCATAATGGATTCCCCCCCCAGTTCAGCAGAGAGGCTGATGTGTTCCATCTGCGTTCCTCCTCGGGTTGATTGGATGAGGACGCACTGGCCGACCAGCCAGGACGTCAGCGGGGATGACCGCCAAGGTCCTTATGCCGGGGAGCACGCGGCTCTTAACGGGCCTGCCATGGGGCAGAAGCCTGGCCCAGTCAAGCTGCGGCGTCCGCTCCTTCACCGACCGATTTCTCTCCCGCCGATGCCGCAGCCGGCAAGCTCGCCCCCTCTGCCGCCGCTTGATCGAGGGCTCTCGCACTGGGCAGCTACAGTAAAATCAAGGGTTTACAAGCCCGCTTGGCTGCTAGCCGATACTCGTAAGTACCCGGAATTACGAAAGATGCGAAGGGACGAGAAACATCCCTTGGAAGAGAGCAGTCCAGGCGGCAGCTAACTTATTGAAATGACGGGATTATTTGACCACCCGTACCCGTCACAAATATGTTGGGGTGGGTCATTGTAATGAGGGCATTTTCGGCTTAAAAAGATCGATACCCCAGCTACCTAGCGAGGAGCTTGGGCAGCAGGCAGAGGGGATGCGCAGATTGCGTCTTATCACCCGAGCCTAGGGAGAAGAGCGATGAGCAAGCAGACTGGCGAAGTGAGGCAAGACGGCCTGCTTTACATCGACCGCGACAAGGCCGTTCAGCAAAACATGGAATCCTTGAGGACGATGATCCGGCCCGGAAACGTGCCACCTCCGAGGTCCAGTTCGCCCCAAACCAGTTCGCCTCAAGAGGCTAAAACCAGGAAATGACTCCAGAGTTCATTCTCTGGGGTGTTGCTGGGTACATAACCCTCTTCATCATTCAGACTGCTCGCCCCAGCAAAAACCGGAGCGGCTGGGACTTCGTGGCACTGACGGCTATCTGTGCCCTCGGTAACTTCTTCGCTGCGAGTCTGATCCTAGGAGGTCTGCGCTGGGCGTACCTGCCCTTGGCATCACAGCTTGCGAGCTGGCGTGCGGCGCTGTTTCCGAGCCCAGGATCTGGGGTACTGATCCTGGGCTTAGTGCTGTCCCCTTTGAGCGGCCTCATGGTGTCCCGCGTTTTCAAGAGGCAGGCTTTTGGGCTACTGCGCTGGCTCTCGGGTACAGAACGCGATCTTGAGTTCACAGACGTTTTCTACAAGATGGGAAACGAACTCTTGGGGAAGAAGGTCATCGTCTCTCTGACTTCCGGGAAGGTGTATATGGGCATCTTCCTACAGGCAAGCGGCGATCCCAACGAGTCGGAGCGGTCAATCATCATTCAACCGGTCATGAGCGGCTTCCGCAGTGACGATAATCAGCTTGTCACCTTCAACACAGACTATTTCCAGGCTGACCGTCTTCCGGACATTCGGCTTCTCCTGCCGATGAAAAACGTTCAGAGCATCTCCAACTTCAATGATGCCGTTCACGCTACCTTTGTTACGCGCGGCGTGACCAAGGTTGAATCGGCTAACAGGAGTGCTCTGCAGAGCGCGACTGAACAGCAGACAGCACTAGTATCCAACACCCCTGGTGCAGAAGGGACAGCGTCCACTGCTGATGCTTCACTTGCGGCAACTCCCGCTTCACCGGATGCACCGCAATGACCTCGCGTGCTGGATGAGTTAGGAAACCGCCGCATTCGGTGCCCTAATACGACTCGGTCACTTCGAACCCCCCTCCGAGGAAGATTTCCCTTCGGAGAGCCGCAGCGCCCCTGGGTAGTGTTAGTCCACGCGCCTAGAGCCCCTCGGGAGGACCGGGGGGCTTGGGGTTGTAGTAGCGCCGCAGCCAGCGCGACAGCCCGTCCAGGCCCGGAAACAACACCCGCTCGGTGATGTTGGCTTGGTCGAGCTTGTCGCGCACCTCGCGCTTGAGTTGCGCGGGGACGATGATGCGGCGCACGCCCCGCTCCTGATTCTCGAGGAACGTGTCCAGCCGGCTCGAGGGCGCGTTCATCACCGAGAAGAGGGCGAACTGGTTGACGATGCGCTCGTCGAGCGAGGGCGGCTCGAAGAAGAGCACGAAGGAGCGGCGGGTGAGTTGATCGAACGCCTTGAGTCTCGGGGCCACCTCCTCGAGCATCTCCGCGCTGAAGACATCCGCGCCTTCCTGCCGCAGTTGTTCCTTGAGAGGCCGCGGCAGCAGCCGGTTCGTCTCACGGTAGTCCACGCTCCACACCACGCCGTCCGTGCCGTACAGCTCCAGGTTCTCCGACAGGAAGTGCAGCGCCACGTAGGGGCTGAACGTCCAGTCCAGCAGCCGCGTGGGCAGGCCATGGTGCTGGGCGAGCGCCAACCAATCCCAGACACTGCCGCAGGGGTAGGCGGTGCCGCGCGCGTACTTGCGGAAGGCGCGCAGCATGACGTGCTCCTGGCGCGAGTAGTCCCCGCCCCGCCGGTTGAGTCCCGTGGCCAGGTCCATGCTGGCATCCGGCATGCCCCGAAAGGCCAGCGTGGGGCGGAAGCGATGAAGTGCTTCGTTCCACGAGCCCTCGAAGAGTAGCTCCTGCAACTCCATCCAGCTCTTCACCCGATGTTCGAGCACGCGAGTCCCCGCCGGTTGGTCTTTGTCCTACCACGCTCCTCAGTGAGCAGAAGCTTCCGTGAGCTTGAGCTGCTCCAGCGCCCGGCGCGCCAACTGTCGCCAGCGCACCGCCGTCATCCCCGGTGTGGGCACTTCATACAGCAGCCTCCCCGCGTGCGGAGGCCGGGTGAAGTCGTAGCGGGGCGCGAGCCGGTAGTGCTCCGGCGCGCTCGACGCGGAGCCCGAATCCCACCCGGGCGAGGCATGGCAGGCGAGCATCCGCTGCTTGAGGGCGCGATCCCCCGCGGACAGGGCCACGGTGGCCACGGGCCGGTCGTCCCGCGTGGACTGGAAGCCGATGGGGTGGGGCCCCAGGTGTCCGCAGGTGGGGACGGCCATCTCCAGGAGCGAGGGCGGCGTGCGCCCGCCCCGCACGAGCAGGGCCACGGCCGCATGTGAGATGAAGGCGGCGGCGTCATGGTCGGGGTGTCCTCCCTCGTAGGGGTGGACGACGAGGAGGGTCGGGCGCAGGGCCTTGAGCAGGGCCACCAGGCATTCGGTGAGGGTGACGAGCTCCTGGCTCGCCGTGCGATCCATCGTTCCCAGGAACAACAGCCGTTCCGGGCCCAGTCCGGCGAGCGACAGGGCCTCGAAGGAGGCTTGCTCGGGGAGAGGGGCGTGGGACTCGGGTGTGCTGGGGGTGATGTGGACGACGTGCGCGTGGGGGCTGCGGCGCAACAGCCAGGACGCCCCTCGCACCGTGTCGTCCGGATGAGCCGTCACGAAGAGCGTGGAGCCCCGCAGGGCCTGGGCCGGCAGCAGCGCTCCGAGCACTCCGGCCACGCCGTCCTCGCCCTCCCGCGGCTCCTGTTGCTGGGATTCATCGGGAGGCCACATGGCGGGGCCTCCTTCCGCTTGGTCGTCGCACCCTCACCGCCGCCCTCCCTCGAGCCTGTCTGGCTCCCCCCTTGAAGGTCTGGAAAGTTGCAGTCGTGCTCCCGGAAAAAACCAGGGCCTTCAGTACGAGACCGGAAAAGCGGAGGGGCCGGAGAAGACGGTACGTGCGCCAGTACACGGAGGCGGGCGCGGGCCCGTGTGCTGGAGCACATCCCGGGGCCGGGCCCCGGAGGAAACGGAACTACGGCCGGCCATTGTCGGCCGGTTGGTCGAAGGCGTGGCTCGCCGCGTGGGGCGCCTCGTCCCGGCGGAAGAGGGCGCACTTCCGGCAGGTGAAGCCCTCCCAGTCCTCGCGCACGGCGGCGTCGATGCACCGGGCGTAGAGGCGGCAGTGCACGTTGCGGTAGTCCTCGATGCGGTACTGCTCCGCCCAGATAGGCAAGCGGAGCTCGGTGGGATTGGGCTTGGGTGGCAAGCAGGCCATATGGCGAAAACTCCTGATGTTGGGATGAGTCCCCCCTCTGCAAAAGGTCCTACCCTCCGGTACATCTCCTCATTCCCGACGCGGGGCCCGGGGCGGGGCCGCTCTCGACACGGGAATCAAGGCCCGAGGGGCCGCCCGAGGAGCAGGCGGGCCGAGACTCCGTGCTTCATCCCGCGTGGGCTTTCCCCGAAGATGCGCCCGTGCGTTCCCTGTCTACCCGCTCGCCGTGTCCCCCCACCCGTCGGCTGGGGCTGCTCGCCCTGTCGCTGTTCGCCCTGCTCGCCGCGGTGGGATGTTCGACTTTCGCCCGCGCCGTGAAGGAGGGCGACACGCTCACCACCCAGCGCCAGTGGAGCCAGGCGGAGGCCGCCTACCAGCGGGCGCTCGCCGCGGAGCCCGGCAACTCGGAGGCGAAGGTGAAGCTGCGCGACATGCGCCGGCTGTGGAGCGCCGAGGTGTTCCAGGCCGCCAAGGCCAGACACGCCGAGGGAGACCTGGCCGCGGCCACGCCGCTGCTGGTGCGCGCGCTCGAGCTGGACGAGGGCAACGCCGAGGTGGGCGCGCTGCTCGCCCAGACGCTGGATACGCGGGTGGAGGGCGCCCAGAAGGCGCTCCAGGCCGAGAAGCTGCAGGAGGCCCGGGCGGAGTTCGACGCGGTGCTGGCGGTGGACGCCGAGCACGCGGCGGCGCGCAAGGGCGTGACGGCGGTGCGCACGGCATGGGCGCGCCGGTGGTTCTCCACGGCGAAGCGGCTGGAGGACGAGGGCAAGCTGGGCAACGCGCTCCTGGCGTACGTGCGCGCGGACCAGGAGCTCGCGGGGGCCACGCAGGCGCGCGAGCGCGCCGAGGCGGTGCGCCGTCTGCTCCAGGACGAGGTGGCCTTCATGGTGGTGACCGCGCCGGCGGATGACAAGGCCAGCGCGCCGGACGTGGCGCAGCGGCTGTCGCCCGGACGGCTCGCGGCGATGCTGCCGCAGGAGGTGCCCATCCGCGTCATCACCACCGAGGCGCCCAAGAATCACGAGGGCGTGCGCCTGGGCATGGCGCTGGAGCGGGTGTTGCCGGTGAAGTCGGTGGAGCAGGGCCAGCGCTCGACGCGCTACCTGCTCACGAACAAGGCCGTGCCCAATCCGCGCCGCTTCGAGCTGGAGACGGCCCTGCTCACCGAGGAGCGCAAGCTGGAGGAGGTGGAGCGCAAGATGGGAGGCGTGCTGCGCGAGTACCTGCGCCGGCAGGACGAGCTGGTGCAGGCGCGCGAGGTGGCCGGGCGCTGCCGCGACCGCGAGCGCAAGGCGTGCAGCAAGGCCCTGGCCGAGTGCACCGAGGCCATCACCCGCGTGAAGCCCGGGCATGTGCCCCGCGAGTGCGACCCCTCGCTGTGCAATCCGCAGTGTGAGCAGGAGGAGCGCGCCTACGCCCAACGCGCCGCGACGGCCGGGGAGCTGGAGCAGCGGCTGGAGGGCGCGCAGGAGAGCGCCGAGGCCCAGCGGCGCGAGGTGCAGCGCGGCCGGGACGCCTGGTACCGCGAGCCGCTCACGGTGGAGGAGCCCGTCTACGCGGACTACCCCTATGACGTGGAGCTGCACAAGCTGACCCTCACGGCGACCGTCACCGAGCGCCTGGTGGACCTGGCCAAGGACTCCGCGGGCGCCTCGCCCCACACCGAGGACTACGCGGCGCTGCACGAGGACTCGTCGAACAAGGCCTATGACAAGGTGGGCGTGCTGGCGGACCCCGTGCAACTGCGCAGCGAGGCGGAGCTGCGCGTGGAGGCGGGGGACAAGGCCATCGCCGCCATCGCCGCGCGGGTGAAGGAGCGCTTCGACGCCTACCGCCAGCGCCGCGTGGAGGACGCGCGCCGGGGCCTGGTGCGTCCCAGCTCCGAGGACGTGGTGGAGACGGCGGTGCGGGCGCTGCTGCTCACCGCGGACGAGCCCCCCCAGGACATCCTCCAGACGATCGCCAAGGCCCGGGGGCTCGAGCACCCCGAGGCCCTGCTCGGGCGCTAGCGGCGCGCGGCGTCAGGCCACGGAGGCCGACACGGGCGTGCCCAGCGAGGCCTCGGCGGACTCCAGGCAGTCCTCGATGAAGCGCAGCTGGAGCTCGAGCGCCTCGGCGCTCAGCTCCGCGAACGTCCGGGCGTTCTCCGGCATCGCGCGCACCAGTTCCTCCATCAGCCGCGTCTGGTTCACCGCGCGCGGCGCATCCGGCTGGGACTGGGCCTTGAGCGCGCACAGCCCCTCGAGCGCCTCGCGGCCGAGCACCCGCGTCACGTTGGCCAGCAGGTGGGGCCCCATCATCTGCGTGAGCAGGGTGCTCTCGAACTCGATGGCGATCTGCGCCGAGGGGAACTCCCCGGTGAGCGTCTCCTCGACGAGCCGGCGGTAGGAGCGCATCGCGTCGGTGGGGTATTGCGAGAGCAACCGCTCGGTGTGGAGCACCGGCTGGAAGCGCTGGTTCCACCGGCGCACGAGCACCTGCACGTCCTCGGTCATCGTCTGGGCGAGGCCCGAGGCCTGTTTGGCATGCGCGAGCAGGCTCTTGCCCAGTGTGTCCAGGCTCAGCAGGAGGCTGCGGTGGCCGGCGCGGCGGTTCCATCCCTCCAGGGGCTCGGCGATGTAGACGCCGAGGGCGTGGTACTGCAGGAGGAAGCGCTCGAGCAGCTCCGGGGAGATGGCGGGATCCACCACCCTGCGCATCACCGGCTCCGTGGCGACGCGGGCGCGCGCGGCCAGGACGTAGGGCTCGTACAGCTCTTTGACCAGACTCATGTCGGCTCCTTCGCTGTGTGCAATCGGGGTGTGGGTTCAGGCCATGGGAGCCGGAGAGGGGAGTCGGCCCACCGTCGCCTCGCTCACGTGTTCCAGGAACTCGGGCAGCAGGTGGGCGGAGATCAGCCACAGACAGGGGCTGGTGCCGGGCCCCTCGCGCAACCGGGCGGCCGCGAGCGGGCCGTCGTCGTCCTCCTCGGACACGAGGACGAAGGAGGGCAGGTTGCGCGCGGCGTACCAGACGCGCGCCGCGTCCAGCAGCGCGACGTAGGTCTCCTGTCCTCCGGGCGCGAGCGGGAACAGCCGCGCCGTGTCCAGCATGCGCAGCAGGTTCATTCCCTCCGGTCCCCGCTCGAGCACGATGGCGGCCACCGCCATGCCCTCGCGGCGCGCCACCAGCACCTGCCGCTCGCGCTCCAACCCCGCCGCGTGCCAGGCCTCCGTGGCCTCCGTCAGCGCCAGATGCTCGCGCGAGAGGTCCATCGCCTCCACGTAGCAGGCGGGCCGGGTGCGGGCGATCTCGCTCGCCAGGAACGCCGTCTCCTCGGCGGTGGCCGGGCCGATGTCGAAGCCGTCCGCGGGCAGTCCACTCGGCTCGTCGCACCGCGCGCGCCACAGGTGCACGGGCAGCACCAGGGCCTCGCCCGTGTCGGCGTGCTGGCGCGCGTAGGACAGGTAGACGCGCTCGAAGAAGGGCACGCTCGCGTCGACGTAGCCGAGCAGCCAGCGGAAGTCGGGAGCGCTCTGCGCGTGCTCCAGCGCGCGCAGGTGCAGCTCGCGGAGGATCCGCCCCGGGGCCACCTCCGGGACGGGGGCACCCGGGCGCTTGGCGAGCTGGTGCACGAGCCAGCCATGATGCCAGGCGCGCACCGAGGACAGCGTGCCCTCCACGCCCCGCTCCGATGGCCACACCGCCTGGCAGAAGAGCTGGGGCTCGCGCGCCGCGCGCAGGCTCGTGTCGACGAAGCTGGCGCGCTGCTGCTCGAAGTCCTCGGGCGTGTCGCCCGCGAGCTGGTGGTAGTCCGTGTCGGCGAGCAGTTGCCACAGCGGCTCGAGCCACTCCTCGCCCTCGCGCGTGTCGGGGCAGAGCGCCTGGGAGACGAGCTGCATCCAGCGCGCCTCGTCCTCGGGCGTCTGGGGCGTCACCTGGAGGCCCAGCACCCGCTGGCCGTCCGGACGCGGCTTGCCCACGTAGCGCACTTCTCCGCGCAACAGGAAGGGCTCGCCGTTCTCGGAGAGGACCTCGAGCGGCTGCAGGAGCAGGCCCGGGAAGGCGAGATCGTCCGCGGAGCCCAACAGGGACAGGCCGGTGGAGGACACGTCCTGGATTTCACGCTCGCGCGCGCCCAGCTCGTTCCACAGGGGGTGGTGGAAGCGGGCCAGCAGGCCGGCGGGAGCGGGCACGCGCCGGCGCGCGCGGTGGCGCACCCGCCACAGCCGCCGGGGAATGGGCGTCACCAACCGGTCGCCGCGCACCTCGAGCTCCGGCACGCGCATGCGGAAGGCGGAGTTGTAGCCCACCACCTCGATGTCATGGGGCGCCTGCCCCCACCGGGCCGACGGCTCCTCCAGGCGCCAGTGCAGCCGCGAGGTCTCGACGTCGAAGTACTCGAGCGACACGCGCAGCGTCCGGCCCGGCTGGCGCAAGAGCCCCTGGTGCTGCATGACACACACGGACTTGAGGATGGAGCGGATGCGCTCGGTATCGACGAGCGCCTCCTCGATGGGCCGCGGCGACACGGCGGGCAGGGCGCGTCCCTCGCGCGCCGCCGAGTCCAGCGCGGAGAGGATCTGCCGGCCCTGCTCCAGCGTCACGTCGACGAACTGGATGCCGAAGGGCGCGTCGGCGCGGCGCGGATCACTCCAGAAGATCTCCCCGCGCAACGGCCCGATGGTGCGGCCATTGTCGTCCAGGAGCAGTTGCACGGGGCGCTCGCGGGGGGGCAGCTCCGTGCCCGGCTCCGCCAGGGCCCACACCGCCGTGGGGCTCAGCCGCGTCACCCGGCTGCTGCTGATGCCGGGCTGCGAGAGGATGAGGTTGATGCCTTGATCGGGCTCGTGCGCGTGCAGCGAATAGCCCGAGTAGGTGCCGGCGGTGAGGGCCAGTCCCGTCGAAGTCTCCAGATGTTCACGCATGGCGCTTTCTCCCGCATGGGGATGGCGCGGGTTGCTCGCGCCTGGCCGCCAGCGGGAGGGGGGTCCCGGGCGGCTCTCAATCCCTTGCACGAAAAGAGAGCGCTCCCCGCCCCCGTTCGTCAAGCCGGGTCTCGCCATTCATTGCTCACCGCGCGCGGGTATCGCGATGCCAATGGAAAAGTCCGCCCCGCCCGGCCAGGACTCCAGAAGCCCGCTGTCTCTCCGAGAGAACGGACCCTGCCTGGAGACGGGTAAACGAAGACTTGAGGGGCGCGCGGCGAAGGTTGTCAGGAGTTTGCCGGACTGACGGATCTGCAGCGTCGCCGCAGTTATGGGCCGGAGATGTGCACGAGCGTCCCCCTGCTGAGAGGGATTGCTGGGAATGGAGGGTTTACGTGGACCCGGGGAGAGGCGGCGCCCGAGGGGACCGGCGGAAGGTGGACACCGCCGGACGGCGGATGTGGACCAGACGACGGAAGGACTGTCGGCGGCGCGACCGGGAAGAACGTCATGGCGGTCCGCGGCGGGACGGGCGAGGCTCGGGGCCCAGGAGAACCCCATGAGCCAAACCACGGCGGACGATCGCTTCAACATCGAAGTGCTCAAGTTGATGATCCAACTGGCCTGGAGTGATGGGCGGCTCGACGCGCGGGAGTCGGGCCTCATCCAGGGCGTGGCGCGCAGCTGGAACGTTCCGGAGTCGGAGTTCGCCGCCCTCAAGAAGCTCCTGGCGCACGGGGGCACGCCCCCCGCGCCCGATCTGGCGCTGCTGCGCGACCGTCCGGACGAGGTCTTCGAGGCGGTGCGCGCCCTCATCGCGAGCGACGGCGAGCTTCGGGCCGAGGAGAAGGAGCTGATCGAGGAGCTGCGCGTCATCCTCGGCCAGGAGTCCTGAGCCCGGGGGACCGAGGGCCTCGGGCGCTCGCGGAGCCACGCCGGGCAGCCGGGTGGGCGCGCACCGGTATAGAAAGCCCCCAGGTTCTCCGTCCCCATGCCCATCTCCGCTCCCCGTTTCCGTCTCCTCGCCGCCTTCCTGCTGTGCCTGTCCTCGGGCTGCCAGGAGAGAGCGCGCGCCACGAAGGCGCCAAGGCCCCGGCGTGCGCCGCCGCTGCAACTCACGCGCTCGCGGATGTTGACCCTCCCGGCGCCCGAGGTGGCCGGGGGCGCGGCCTATGTCTCCGCCGCGAGCGGCCTCGTGCGGGTGGGTGACTGGCTGCATGTCGTCGCGGACGACTCCCTGTCACTCGCCTCCTTTCCACTCCAGGGCGAGGGGCCTGGACTCTGGGTGAGACTCTTTCCGGGCGAGCTGCCCCGGGACGCGGCGGACCGCAAGGCCGTGAAGCCGGACCTGGAGGCGCTCTGTCTCGTGGAGGGCCTCGCCTCGGCGCCCCAGGGAGCCCTGCTGGCGGTTCCCTCCGGGAGCGCCCCGGCGCGGAGGCGTGGGGCGCTGATCCCCCTCCAGGCGGATGGGCGGCTGGGCGGCGCCGTGCGCGAGGTGGACTTCTCGGGCCTGTACGCCCGGCTCGCCCGGGAGCTGGGCCCCCTCAACGTGGAGGGGGCCGCCTGGACGGGCAAACACCTGTGGTTGCTCAACCGGGGCAACAGCGACGAGGGCTCGGACGCCGTGGTGATGATCGCGGGCGAGGGCCTCGCGCGCGCCCTCGAGGCCGGTGTGCCTCCCGGCCCGGAGCTGGTGCGCGACGTGAAGCGCTGGAAGCTGGGCCGGACCCGCTCGGTGCGGCTGTCCTTCTCGGACGCGGCGCCGCTGCCGGACGGTCGCGTCGTCTTCACCGCCGCCGCCGAGGACACCCATGGTCCCTATGCCGATGGCGCCGTGGTGGGCTCGGCCGTGGGCATGCTGGCCCCGGACGGCACGCCCCTGTGGCTCGAGCACGTGGAGGGCAAGGTGAAGCTGGAGGGCGTGACGGCGCGGGTGGAGCAGGGCCGTCTGCACCTGTGGCTCGTCTCGGACGCGGATGACTCCTCCGTCGTCGCGCCCCTGTTCGAGCTCACCCTGGATGATCCTCCGCCCCCCTCGTCTCCGGGCCGCTAGCAAGGCGGCCAGGCGAGGCGGTGTCTCCCTTTCTCAAGAATTGGCAAACGCCTTGCAGATAAGAAGGCGCAACTTCCCGGGGCGCGGCGCGATAATCCCTTGTGCCCACTACCAGGAAGCAGTCCTTTTCTGGTTATTCTATCGAAATCGCTTCTGCTCTCAGGTGATCCCATGCGCGTTCGCTCTCCGCCTCCCGCTCCCGCCCCCGCTTCCGCGTCGAAGCCGACGACAAGCCCCACCACCCCGGCCGCGGCGAACCCGACGGCAGGCACCACCACCCCGGCCGGCACCAAGCCCGCCGATGGTTTCACGGCCGGCAACAAGACGAGTCGGATGGATAAGGCCAACAACGCCATGGGTCTGGCCAACAACACGGTCGGTCTGGCCCAGGGTGGCGTGGGTCTGGCCCAGAGCTTGTCGCCCAGTGGCGGCGCGGGCGGGGCCGGCGGCGCGGGCGGGGCTGGTGGCGCGGGCGGGGCGGCGCAGCCCGGGACCGTTCCGGGCGGCTTCCAGCAGGCCCTCGCGATGGCCCAGCAGCCCATGGCCGCGTTCCAGCAGCTCCTGGGGGGCCTGACGGGAGGCCAGGGTGGAGCGGCTGGCGCGCATCAGGCCGCCACGGGCGCGCTGGCGAGCCTGAACCAGATGGCCACCAGCATGCTGGGCGGCATCAATCAGGCGGCCGCCTCGGGTGGGATCAGCGGGGGCGGCGCGACCCAGATGGCCTCGGCCCTGATGGGGGGCGTGGGCCAGATTGCCTCGACCCTGATGGGCGGCGCGCAGAAGCTCATGGGCGGGCTGGGTGGCGCGCACCAGGCGCCGGGGTTCGGACAAGGCAGCCCGGTGGGTCACGCGTCGACCCAGGCCGCGGGCCAGTCCAGCCCGTCGGCCATGGCCGGCTCGGCGTCCTCCGCCATGTCGGCGGGTCAGGGCGTCCTCTCCGGCGCGGCCGGTATGGCGGACATGCTCAAGGGCGGCACCGGTGCCCTGGCGAAGGCGGCCGGGCGTTTCGCTCCGGGCCTCAACATCGCCGTGGCGGGCATGGACGTCGCCAATGCCGCGAAGACCTTCAGTGATCCCAAGGCGACCATGGGCCAGAAGGTCACCGCGGGCATCACCGCCGGGGGCTCCGTGCTCGCCGCCACCAACATCCCCGTCCTGTCGCAGGCGGGCGCGGCCGTCTCCACGGTCGCCAGCCTGGCGGGTCCCGCCATCGAGGGCCTCGCGGGCCCGCTCAAGAACGCGACCCAGGGCTTCAAGCAGCTCCTCGGCGGTTGAGCTAGTCTGCGGCCTCGAAAGGATCCTTCATGGACTCCACCCAGAAACCTTCTCCTCCCGCCAAGAAGCCTTTCGAGGTTCCGCTCTCCCTCCCGCTGGCCCGCAAGGCCGCACAGGGCAGTCCGGTGCAACTGCCTCCAGTGACCGCGCCGTCACTGGAGGGTCTGTCCATCACCGTGCCCGCCCCCGAGCGCATCACCGCCCAGCAGATCCAGGAGCGCTTCCAGGATCTGGCGCGCGCACACGCCACCGAGCGCATGCGTCTGCGCACCGAGCGCATCGCCTGGGGCGACGAGGTGCTGCTCAACCTCGTGGGCTACTCCAACGGCAAGCTCATCCCCTTCAGCGTGCGCGCCGATGTCTGGGTTCCCCTGGCGCCCGCGCCCCTGCTGCCCGGTTTGTACGAGCAGCTGGTGGGCCACCTGCCGGGAGAGACCGTGCTGGCGGACATCCTGCTGAGCCAGGACTACCCCGTCGAGGCGCTGCGCGGTCAGCCCGCGCGCTTCGCCGTGCAGATCCAGGCCGCGCGCGAGGTGAAGTTTCCGGATCCGGCGAGCCCGGAGTTCCTCAAGGCCTTTGGCCGGGGGGACACGGTGGAGGCGGCCACGAACAGCGTGTTGAAGGAGCTGGAGCGGGAGACGGTGGCGTTGCTGCGGCTCCAGGCCCAGGAGATGGTGCTCAACGAGGTGGCTGCCCGCACGCAGGTGGACATCCCCGAGGCGCTCGTGGACGAGGAGATCCGCCGCCGCTGGGGCTCGAGCGAGGGCCGGGCCGTGACCGAGCTCAAGTTCACCGAGAAGCAGCAGGAGGAGTCGCTGCAGACGTGGCTGAAGGACGAGCCCACCCGGGCCGCGGTCCGTCACCGACTGCGCATCGGCCTGGCGCTGAGCGCCATCTGCGCGCGCGACGGCCTCACCCTCACCCAGGCCAAGGTGCAGGAGGTCCTCAAGGCCGAGGCCGCCGCCCTCGGGATTCCGCTGGAGCAGGCCGCCGCCTCCCTGCGCGAGGAGCCGCACCAGTTCGCCCGCATCGAGCAGGCGGCCTGGCACCTGATGGCGGTCGAGTACGTCATGAGCAAGGCCCAGGTCCGCTTCGCGGGCGCCTGAGGCTCGGGATGCCGGGTGGGGCGCTTCCTACAGCGCCACGCCCACCTCGAGCAGCGTGAGGCTGTAGACGGGGCCTCGGCCGACGCCATCGCCGCCCAGGCCCACCCCCAGCTCCACCAGGGACACCTGGGCGCTCCCGAGCGAGAAGCGCGCGGGCGCCAGCGTCAGGCCCACGCCCAGCGCGGGGCCTCGCGCGTACACGGACTCGCCGGGCATGACGAAGCCGAGCTGATCGCCGAAGAGCCCGGTGAGGGACACCAGGGCCGCGGGCCGCCACCCGCCGCTCGGGCGTTGGAGCCCCGCGCCCAGACGCACCTCGAGCACCGAGCCCAGGCCGGTGAGTCCGTTCACGTCCGCCTGGAGCAACCACAGCCCCCGCAGCGTGTCGCGCACGCCCACGCCGCCGCCCAGGCCTCCCTGGGTGCGCGCGGAGGAGAGGTACGCCGTGAGGCCCGAGCGGGCGTAGAAGGAGAGCTGGTGCGCGGGGAGGGGGCCGCCCGGGGCTTCGGCGAGCGCGGCGAGGACGAGGAGGGTGGTGGGCGTCATGGCAGGGGGCCCTCGGCCCAGTAGGCGAGCCCGGCGGCGGACAGCCGGGTGACGCCGGTGAGGAAGTCCGCGTCGAGGGTGGCGGGCACGTCGGTGTCCTGGTGGTAGTTCGGGTTGCGGAAGTTGGCGGTGTCGGTGAGGAACAGGGCGTTCTGTCCGGCGAGCCAGAAGGGGGCGTGATCGCTGCGCATGAGGTTGCCCGAGGCCGCACCGGAGCCATTGCCGGGGGTGGAGATGCCAATCACTGGCACGAGCCCGAGCCGGCCACTCAGCGCGTGCATCTCCTCCATCCGCGAGCGCGAGGCCTCGTTGGCGATGACGGCGATGAAGTCTCCCTTGGGGGGCAGGGGAAAGCCCGGCAGCCCGTGCTGCGAGCCCGGCTCCGTGCTCCGGTAGCCAATGCAGTCGAAGACGATCGACGCGACGATGCGCTCGCCCGGGGACGACTGGACATAGCGCGTGCTGCCCACCAGGCCGAGCTCCTCCAGATCGAAGCCGATGAAGCGCACGGTGCGCTTGAAGCGCTGACCCGAGGCCAGCCGCGCGATCTCCAACAGGGCGGCCACACCCGAGCTGTTGTCATCCGCTCCCTGGTAGTACGCGTCGTAGTGGGCACCCACCAGGATGATCTCCTCGGGGTGCTCGGTGCCCGGCAGCTCGGCGATGAGGTTGGTGGTGGGAAAGCGGGGGTCGTCCGTGGTCTGCGTGGTGACGCGCAGGCCGAGCGACTCCAGGCGCTCGCGCATCCACTGGAAGCTGCGCTCCCGGGTGAGGTGGCACACGGGCATGTATTTGGAGTCCGTCCCGGGCTCGAAGAGGTCGCACGACAGCGGCGTGTCCTCCAGGTGCGCGGCGGCGAGGGCGTTCACGTCGGCCATGAGGCGCGCCTGCTCCACCCCCTCGCCGAAGCCGCGCACGCGCGCGAGCGCGGCTTCGTCCAGCGCGGGACGCGAGACACAGGAGCCCAGGGCGAGGGCCAGGAGGGCGGTGGACCAGGACTTCATAGAACCACTCCGAGGTGCAGCAGGCCGAGTTGCAGGCGCAGGGCCGAGCCCGGCTGGTGGATGGGCGTGCCCCACTGCACCTCCAGCGCGCTCACGGTGAAGGAGCGGAAGACGAAGCGCAGGGGCTGGGCGTGCACGGCGACGTAGAAGGGCCTGCTCCGGCGGGCCTCTTCGTCCTTGAGTTCATTGGGCAGGCCCCCTCGGGATGGGAGGTTGATGGGCAGCCCGCTGAGCCCCACTTCGGGACCCACCGCGGGCCGCCAGGTGCCCGACGGGGGGGTGAGCAGCACGCGGGCGTAGACCTCGGCGGGCAGCGAGCCGCCTCCCCCGGGAACCCAGCGCACACCGCCTCCCAGGCGCCATGCCTCGCGTCCATAGGTATAGGCGGCCTCCAGACCGAGCCGGGGGCTGAGCTTGTTGTTGGCTCCATTGGTGAGAATCACGGCCGTGGCACCGAGGGACAGCCCGTGCTCGGACGCCAGGGCGGCGTGGGGCAGGAGCGCGGCGAGCAGCAACCAGGAACGCATGGGAGCCACCCTAGCTCACCCGCCGCGATGTTGGTCCCGCCGTGAGAAGCGCAGGATGGCGCGGAAGATGGCCTCCACCCCATCCGGCTCCAGGCCCCGCTCGGAGGCCCACGCGCGGCGCGAGGCGATCATCGCGTCCTCGCGGGCCGGGTCGGGCACGGGCTGCCCCGCCTCGGCCTTGGTGCGCAGCGCCCGCCGGGACAGCTCCGCCCGCCGCGCGAGCAGCTCCACCAGCTCCTGATCGATTTGATCGATCAGCTCCCGCGTCTCGCGCAGCTCCGGCAGGCCCGAGTCGAGCGTGGGCAGGGTGAGCGGCGGCGCGTCCGAGGGGGGCGCCTCGGCGGGCAGCGCGTCCAGCTCCCGGTGGACGTTGCCGAGCGCCTCGAGCAGGTGTCCCCGGGCCTCGCGCGCGAAGGGGTTGTCGTGCTGGATGGCGCTGAAGAGGTGTCCGGCGTCCGAGCGCACGAGCTGGATGGTGCGCGAGAGCGCCTGGAAGCTGGCGGGCGCGAAGGGCACGTCCAGCCCCGAGCCCGCGTCCACCATGCCCTTGGCCACGAAGAAGGTGAGCGCGTGGGTGTGCGCCATCACCCGATCATGCCCCTCGGGGCTCTGCTCGATGATCTCGCAGCCCAGGCGCGCGAAGAAGCGCACGGCCTCGGGCGCGGCGGCGGGGTGGAGCGGGTTGGGGCACACCACCACGCGCAGGGGCCGCTCGGCCATGGCGAGGCTGAGGGGGCCGAAGAGTGGATGCGTCCCCACCCAGGGCACCCGGGCGCCGAGCACCTCGGCCATGGCGTGCACGGGCTTCACCTTGACGCTGCCCACGTCCAGCACGAGCTGCTCGGGCCGCAGGTGGGGGCTCATCCGCTGGAGCAGCGCGCGCATGTGCGCCACGGGCACCGCCACCACCAGGTGGGTGGCGTCCGCGATCAACGCGGGAAGCGACGGGGAGCGGTGGGGTTCGGGGATGTCCACCGCGGGGTCCAGGGCGCGGTAGGGCACCCCCGCCTCCTCCAGCAGTCCTCCGAGCGCGCGGCCGAAACGTCCGTATCCCACGATGCCGACCATCATGCCGACAATGTACATGAGGCCCGGGCGCCCGGGTTCAGCGGGAGCGGCCGGGCCTCGGGTGCGGCAACACGGGCGTGGGCTAGAACACGTCCTTCAGGTGCACTTCCAGGTGCGTGTCGCTGGTGCCCAGCGTGCTCAGGTCGTCCTTGGGATCCACGTAGCCCTCGTCCGCGCCGACCTTGCCACGGTAGTAGTTGATGATGTTCGGGTCGCGAACCTCGGAGGTGGTGGTCTTCTTGATGCCGTAGACCTGGCCGTTGGCGTCCCGGGCCAGGATGCTGTCGGGGGCGCCCTCGACGAGGTTCTCCATCGTGCCGGACGTCTTGCCCTCGGCGGTCTCCGGCGCGATCGTCATGCTGGCGTTGTTCCCCTCGATGTAGCTCACATCGTAGAAGGTCTGGTTGCCGGCGCCGTTGAAGGCGACCTCGCCCAGCGTGACCGCGGTGCCATCACCCTTGTCGCTGCGGAAGTTGCCGCTCCAGCCCTGGGGGAACTCCTGCCGCACGGTCTGGCCGGGCTGCAGCGTCAGGGGCGGAATCTGCTGCTGACCCGGGTTGGTCGTGAAGGTGACGGTCATCGGCTTGTCGCCGTCGTTGGTGAAGTCCATCGTGTTGCCCGCGCCGCCCGTCGGGTTGTTGCCCTTGGGCGCCTGGGGTCCCTGGGTCTTCTGGGTCCCGGGCTCGGTGGTGGGCGGAGGGGTGGTGGTCGCCGGAGGCGTGGTGGGCGGCGGACTGAACTGCTGCGGATTGAACTGCTCCGGATTGGAGCCACTCTTGGGAGCACCTCCCAGCTCGGGCACGCCGCCCTCCTCACCCGCGCCCTGCTCGCCGCCGAGCAGCTCCGTGATCTGGTTCATCGTCTGCATGAGCGCCTGGATCTGCTGGGACAGATCCTGCGTGCCTCCCGCGCCCGAGGGATCGAAGCCGTCGTTCGAGAACAGGCTCTGGTACGGGTTCTCCTCCACCGGCGAAGGCGTCTGGGAGTTCGAGACGGGCGGCGAGGGGGGGGCCACCTCGCTCAACTTGCTCAGGGTCTGGAAGATGAGCGACTGGAGCGAGCGATTGATGGGGCTGACGGCCATGACGGGAGCTCCTCGGGCGGAGGGGAGAGCGTATCGCCGTCCAGCGGCGTTCGCGGATGGCTGCCATAGCAGGAGGTGGGCCAAGCTTCAGCGGCTTCCCGGGAGTTGAGCGGAAGACTCGTATCCTCTTGGAATCATTGGAACCGCCGGAAGCCACCCCTGGGGCACGGGGGGAGATGGGGCCCTCTCGGACTGGTGTCCGCCGTCATCGGCTGGTGACAGCAGTCACCACCCGAGGCCCCGCGGCGAGGCTCAGCCGAGCACCTTCATGGTGCCCCGCGTCACGCCGAACTGCTCGTGCACCGCCGCGCGCCGCACCGCCTCGGCGGGGGCGCACCGGCCCGCGAGCAGCTCCTGATAGGCGGCGAGCACGCGCGCGGCCTCGGCCTGGGACTCGCGGACGAACTCGACGCGGAAGCGGCGCACGCCCCGCTCCAGCAGCCTGGGCACCAGCGAGGCCGCGCTCTGGGCCTGGGCGTTGAACACCGTGTTGCGGCAGCCCACGTCCACGATGACCGGGTGCTCCAGCCCGATGCGATCTCTCAGGGAGACCTGGTGGCGCTCGCAGGGGCGGCCACAGCTGCGGTAGTCGCGCCCGTTGGACAGGGTGTGCGAGTACACGCAGTGCTCGGTGTGGAAGGTGGCGATGTGGTGGTGCAGCGCCACGGTGAAGCGGTGCGCGGGGGCGTGCTCCAGCAGGGCGAAGAGCTGCGTCTCGTCCAGGTCGTGCGAGCACGTGAGCGTGTCCAGCCCCAGGCCGAGCAGGTGCGCCGCCGTCACCGAGTTGGTGACGTTGAGCGAGAAGTCCCCGTGCAGCACCGGGCGCGGCTGGCCAGAAGGGCGCTCGAGGAAGTGCATCATCGCGCCCCAGTGGCGCACGAGCACCGCGTCGGGCCGCAGCTTGTCCAGGCGCGCGTCGTAGCCCTCCTCGCCCGGCTTCTGCACGCGCACGGTGGCGATCGTCACGCGCAGCCCGGCCGCGCGCGCCCGCTCCACCGCCCGCTGCAGGCCCACCATCTCCATCCAATCCAGCTCCACCTCGCGCAGGCCGGCGGCGATGACCGCCTCCAACTGCGCGTCGTCGCGGCACAGGGGCAGCAGGCGCGGGCCCGCGTGGGCTCCCTCCTCCACGGCTTGTCCGGCGACGCGGGAGAGCAACGCGGTGCGCACGGACTCGAGCACTGGCGTCTGCGTCACGGTGCGCACGGGGCCCTTCTCCACGAGCGGGGTGAGCGCGGCCACCACGTCGCGGCGCAGCGCCTTGAGCTCGGAGACGGGCAGGTGCATGCCCGACGTCAGCCCGGTGAGGTCCAGGTGCGCGAGGGTGAAGGGCGTGCCGCCGCAGGCGCCCAGCTTGTCGCGCAGCAGCGCCTCGTCCAGGCCCTTGCCCTTGGAGGGCGTGAGCGGGGTGGGGCTCTCGGCGGAGACCTCGTGGCCCCAGGCGCTCGCGCGCACGCGCAGCGGGGTGCCCTCGGCGCCGGACACCTGGAGCGTGAGGTGGACGCGGCCCTCGGGCTCGCCCTGGGCGAGCTGCGCTTCCGTGCGGCGGGCGAGGGCGGGGTCGCTGTTGAGCCACACGCGCTGGCCGGGCGCCACGCGGTTCAGGTCCGGCCCCGGGTGCCCGAAGCCGAGCACCCAGCCATTGCCGCGCCGGTCCACGCGGAAGATGGGGCCGCCCGGCTCGTGCTTGTCCTCGGGCGTGCCCGCGTCGAAGACGACGCCCATGCCCGGACGGAGCTCCACGGCGGCGGGGGTGGGCTGCTCGCCGGGGAGGGGCGAGGACACCTTGCCCTCGGGCCCCTGGGGGCGCTCTTCGCCCAGGCCGAGCGCGCCCGTCCACGGACGCTCCTCGGGGGTGACGAGCACCTCCTTGCCCGACACGGAGCGCACGCGGCCCAGGTACAGGCCCCGGTGCTTGGGAAAGCGGCCCTCGACGAGCGTCTGGTGATCCGAGCCCCCGAGAAAGCCATTGGACAGGCCGCGGCTGTACGTGAGGGACATGTCGGCCAGGTCGCTCGCGAGCTGCTTCTCGTCGGGCCGGCCCGCCACGACGCCGTCCACCCACCGCCGGTAGCCCTGCACGGTGGTGGTCACGTACTGCGCGCCCTTGAGGCGGCCCTCGATCTTCAGGCTGTGGACCCCGATGTCCACCAGGTCGGGCACGGCGCGCACGCCCGCCAGATCCTTGGGGCTGAGCAGGTAGCGCACCTCTCCCAGCTCGCGCGTCTGTCCATCCACCACCAGGTCATACGGCATCCGGCACGACTGGGCGCACTGGCCCCGGTTGGCCGAGCGCCCGCCCCACGCCTCGCTGGTGAGGCATTGGCCGCTCCAGGACACGCACAACGCGCCGTGGATGAAGACCTCCAGCTCCATGTCCGTGTGCTCGGCCAGCCGGCGGATCTCCGCGGTGGACAGCTCGCGGGGGACGACGACCCGGGTGACGCCCAGGCCCCGGGCGAAGCGCATGCCCTCGGCGCTGGAGACGGTCATCTGCGTGGAGGCGTGCAGCTCGAGCTGGGGACAGATGGCGCGCGCGAGCAGGGCGATGGCCGGGTCCTGCACGATGAGCGCGTCCACGCCCGCCGCGGCCACGCCGCGCAGCAGCCGCTCCACCCCGGGCAGCTCGGGCTCGAAGATGAGGGTGTTGAGCGTGAGGTAGGCGCGGGCACCGGCGCGGTGGACGAGCGCCATCGTCTCCGGCAGCCGGGCGAGCGAGAAGTTGTCGGCGCGGGCCCGGGCGTTGAAGCCCTCGTCGAGTCCGAAATAGACGGCGTCCGCTCCGCTGGCGAGCGCGGCGCGCAGGGACTCGAGGTCCCCCGCGGGCGCGAGGATTTCAGGGCGTCGGGGAGGCATGGGGCCTCACATAACACGCGAGCCCCGCGCGGGGTTCCGATTGCGCTCCCCCGCCCCTCCCCCCGGCGAGGGAGGGCGCCGGGTCAGCGCGCGTGGTGCGCGTGGACGAAGGCCTCGAGCCGGTCGAAGGCGGCGGTGAGGATGTCCTCGGCGGGCAGGAACACCACGCGGAAGTGGGTGGTGCCGGGCTTCTGCCCGAAGCCGCTGCCGTGGACGAACAGCACGCCCGTCTCGCGCAAGAGGGACATGACGAAGGCCTCGTCCGACGTCACCCCGGGCAGTTGCAGCCGGGGCATGGCGTAGAAGGCGGCGGCGGGCTCCACCACGGACAGCCCGGGGATGGCGTTGATGCGGCGGACCATCAGGTCGCGGCGCCGGCGCAGCCGCGCCATCATCTCGGGGATGTGGTCCTGCGGCCCGTCGAGCGCGGGGGCGATGGCGTACTGCTGTGGCGCGGGTCCGCACAGCCGCGCGTCGGCGAGCCGTTGCACCGCGGCGCGCAGCTCCGGCATCAGGTGGGCGTTGCAGAAGACCATCCATCCCACGCGCCAACCACAGGCGAGGTAGCCCTTGGAGAGCCCATTGAAGGTCAGGATGGGCACGTCCGTGGCGAGCGACGCCGTGGCCACGTGGGGCTTGTCGTAGATGAGCTTGTCGTAGATTTCATCCGACAGGATGACGAGCCCGCGCCGCCGGGCGATCTCCAGCAGCCCCTCGAGCACCTCGCGGTCGAGCACCGCGCCGGTGGGGTTGTTGGGATTGCAGAGGAGGAGGGCGCGCGTGTCGGGCGTGCACAGCCGATCGATCTCCTCCAGGTCCAGCGACCACCCATTCTCCTCGTCGAGCGAGTAGGGCACGCCCCGGGCGTTCAGCTTGGCCATGAGGGCGTTGTAGAGGGGGTAGCCGGGGCTGGGCAGGAGGACGCGATCGCCGGGATCGAGCAGGGCGGTGAGGGCCAGCTCCAGGGCCTCGCTGGCGCCGGTGGTGACCACGACGTCATCGGGGGTGATGTTGGGGATGCCCCGGTTGGCGCACTCGCGGGAGATGGCCTCGCGCGCGGTGAGGATGCCCGCCGAGGGCGCGTAGCCGTTGTGGCCGTCGAGCATGGCCCGGTGCACCGCCTCGATGAGGTGCGGCGGCGTCTGGAAGTCGAACTTCAGCGGATCCCCGATGTTGAGGTAGAGGATGTGCTGGCCCTGGGTCTCCAGGCGGTGCGCCTCGGCCACGACGTTGCGGATGGCGTAGCGGACGTTCTCGATATGTCGGGCGGGGCGGACCACCATGTGAAGCCTCCTGCGTGCGCGGGGCTTCTACACCCGCGGGTGAGCGCCTCATAGCTGGGAAACGGCGCGGCTTTCCTCCTCTTCCCGCCGCCCGGTTTTCTCAACTCTCGAGATGTGCGCCCTGTCGTCCAGGGCTCATCCGTGCATGGTAGGCTGTTGAATGTCAAACGACCGCCGCGGTCACCGCACCGGCGAGAGAGGAGACGAGAGATGAGCAACAAGAAGACGTGGGGGGGTGAGGAGTTCTGGGGTCTGGGATTCGAGTTCGATCCTCAATGGATCCTGACCGATGAGCAGAAGCAACTCCAGGCCACGCTGATCGAGCTCTGCCGGACCACGTTGCGTGCGAATGCGGTGGAGAGCGATGCGCAGCTCGTCTATCCGCGCAAGAACCTCCAGGAGTTGGCGAAGCTCGGCCTGCTCGGCCTGCTGGTGCCGAAAGAATTGGGAGGCATGGGGCAGAACCACGTCTGTGCCGCCATGGTCGTCGAGACCCTCGCGCGCTACGGCTGTGCGAGCACCGCCATGTGTTACACCATGCACCTGGGGGCGGTCGCCGCCGGTCTCCTCCGCCATCACGACAGCCCGGTCCTGCAGGACATCTTCAAGCGCATCGACAAGGACTGTCTCATCGGTACGCTGTCCTATTCCGACCCCGAAACCGGCTCGCACTTCTGGTATCCGGTCTCGTCGGGTGCCGAGGAGACGCCCAATGGCTGGCGCGTGCGCAAGAAGGCTTCCTGGACGACCTCGGGGGGCTTCGCGGACTGGTACATCGTGCAGACCACCAGCCCCAACTTCGGCGGCAACTACGCCAACCTCTCCTGCTTCCTCATCCTGGCCGACGAGGTGAAGTCCGATCCCGCCAACTGGAACGGCCTGGGTCTGCGTGGCAATCAGTCCGGCCCCATCGAGATCGACAACGTGGAGATTCCCAGGAACCGGCTGGTGGGCCCGGTGGGGGACGGCGCGACGTCCAATGACGAGTGTGTCGATCCCTTCTTCCTGCTGTGTTCGTCCGCCTGCTGGAATGGCATCGCGATGGGAATGATCGACATCGCGAAGAACCACACGACCCGAAAGACCCACGTCGACGTGGGCATGCGCGTCGCCGACTACCCGACCATCCAGGACTACGTCGGCGAGTGCATCATGGACACCAATGCCGCGCGCGCCTTGGACTATCAGATGGGCCAGGCGATGGACGCGGCCACGAACAACTGTGACTGGTCCCTGCACAAGGATCCGGCCGCCGTGCCCCGTGCCCAGTATCTACATTGGATGTGGCAGGTGAAGTTCATCGCCGCGAAGAACGTCGCGCACGTGTCGGACAAGATGCTGCATGCCTGTGGTGGCACGGGCTACAAGCCGGCGCTCGGCATCGAGCGCTATCTGCGCGACGCCAAGGCGGGCTGGGTCATGGGCCCGACGAACGAGGTGCTGCGTCAATTCGTTGGCAAGATGGCCCTGCTCGGCACGCAGTCGCTCGACTACTGGAACCAGTCGCTCAACGAGCGCGTGCTGAACAACGAGCTGAAGAAGCTCGACGCCGACGGCAAGCGTCAGCTCGCCGAGAAGCTGCTCGCCGAGGCCAACGGAAAGAGGGTCTCGGTCGCTTGAGCACGTGAGGTGCGGGGGCTACTCGTCGAAGATGCGGATTCATGGTTGATGGGGCCTGGTTCGCCGGTATTCCGGCGGGCCGAGCCGTCATGAGGAGGTAGGACCATGTTCAGGAAGGCCGTCCTGCGGTGCCTGCTGTTGCTCCTGAGCGCCTGTGGGGGAGGGCGCACGCTCACGGGTCCCGGCTCACCCCCGGATGCGCGCGACGACGGCTGGGCCGTGGCGGCACTGGAAGAAGAGGGCGTGCGGCGCTCGTGGTTGGAGTGGCTGGAGCACGACGTGGCGGAAGGCAGACAGGAGGAGCCGGATGCGGTGCTCATCGCCCGTCATGGCCGGCTCATCTACGAGCGCTACGGGAACGACTTCGCGCGCGAGAACGTGCATGATCTTCGCTCGGCCACCAAGAGCGTCACCTCGCTGCTGGTGGGCATGGCCCACGAGCGGGGTCTCCTGCCGGATTTGGATGTGCCTGTTCTGTCGTTCCTTCCAGACCTCGTCCCCGTGCGCAACCCAGACCCACGCAAGGAACGCATGACGCTGCGCCACCTGCTCGAGATGCGCACGGGTCTGGCGTGCGACGACTGGGATGCGAGTTCGCCTGGGAATGAAGAGAAGATGTATCGCGCGGACGACTGGGCCTGCTTCATGGTGGACGTCCCCATGAAGGAGGAGCCGGGCAGCGTGGCGCGCTACTGCACGGGGGGAGTGGTCCTGCTGGGCGCGGTCCTGGAACGTGCGAGTGGCATGTCCATCCCGGAACTCTCCCGTCAGTGGCTCTTCCACCCGTTGGGAGTGGCGGACTTCGAGTGGCAGCCGGCGGGCCGGCGGGGGACGGATACGGGCGGGCACCTGCGGTTGCGTCCGCGCGACTTCCTGAAACTGGGCCAGGTGTTCCTCGACGGCGGGACGTGGCACGGCGAGCGTCTGGTTTCCGAGGCGTGGGTGTCCGAGTCAGGCCAACCACACAGCACGCTGGGCGACGCTCGCTACGCACGGTTGTGGTGGAGCACCCGCTTCACCCTCCAGGATATCCCGGTGGAGGTGACGTTCGCGCGCGGCACGGGGGGCCAGTACCTCTTCGTGGCGCCCTCGCTTGGCCTCACCGCCGCCTTCAACACCAGCCATTACGACAATTCCGGTTCGGTGCTGCCGCTCGCCTTGTTTGGACAGTACGTCCTGCCGGCGGCGCTTGGCTTCGAACGGGCGGGGCCGGCCAGTGCCCGCTCGCGGTAGGCAGTCCGGGAGGCCTTGAAAAAGGGATGGCGGCAGAAGTTCGACGCCAGCGGGGAGCGCCCGATTTCAATCCTCCGGGTCGTCCACGTAGCTCAGCGCCGTCTCGGCTTGCTCCCGGTAGAGGGGAACGACTTCCACGGCCAACACGCCTTCCAGCACGGCTCTCGCTCCAGCCACGTCACCCGCCTTCTTGCGGCGGGCGGAATCGACGAGTGCCCGAGATAGCCGTCGGCTTCCCTCGAATATCCGGTGGCGCATCTCTCGCACGAGCGATTCCGCTCCAGAAGGAGTGCGCAACGCGCTTTCCGCGTCGTCATCGCCAACAGCGACCTCCCGCGCCACTCGACGGCAGAGGTCGCGGACATTGGGGTCGAGTGGTAGCTGCTCGTTCCGCTCGAGCCTGGCATACAAATCAAGCAGCCTGTCCCAATCGTGGGTTTCATCCATTTTCCGTGTCACCTCACTTTTTGCCGACACATGTGGAAGGGCCATTGGCGTTGTCCCTCGCACCACCGGAAACAGTCGTCGCAGGGGCCAATCCAGCGCGGTTTCTTCTGATCCCTGCACTGGACGTAGGTGTCTCGGCAGTGCTCTCGCCATCCCTCGTCGGGATCTTCTGCCTCTTCCCACTCACCAATTCCTTCGTCCGTCCTTCGTTGTAGAGCGATGTCGATCGTTGCCCCAGCCAAGACCGCCTGTTCGATGTCCGACCTGGTGGCACCGCAAGCTCCCACAGGGTCATAGGGATGTTTCTTGATACAACAGGTCATCGTCTGGTCACCGGGTCAGCAGTCGCTCGGACTCATGGCCGCGGACCCCGCCGAACAGCCCGTTGCGCTTGCACTCCACAGAGCAATGACACCGAGGCGCAATGCATGACGCATGTGCTTGATGTGCTGGGTGGAAAGGTGCATATGAATCCCAAAGGGCGTGCGGTCTCTAGTTCCTACTCTCAAACGTCGCATACCGTGGAAACGGCTCGATGGACGGTCCTTGCTCCTCCGTCGGGTTTTCAGTGTCTGCTGCCTGGGTAACCTGTTGATCGGAGCGGAGAGTTTAACCCTTTTTGCATGTACTTCTTGACACTGGTCCCATCAAGTTCCCTATATGGAAATCCTACATGGGTTTTGTGGACATGACAACAATGAGCCGCGATGTGGACAGGATGGTGGGAGCTATTCGTAAGGCCCAGGACCGCCTTGGTGCCTCACCCGAACTCGTCGAGGCCCTCCGTCCTACCTTGAATGTCTCTTACTTCCTGCTCGATGGGCATGGGCAGAACTTCGAGGATTACCTCGCTGCATTCACAGACACCTCTCTTCCCTCCCTTGGCTCCTTCCCCAGCCGGGAAGAGTTCGACGCCTGGTTGAAGACTCATTTCGAGCCTCCTCCGAGCGGGTCTCTGCGGATCGCGGAAGAGCGCTATACCCTTGGCTACTCCCGCGCGAGTGGACAACCCCTGCTGTTGCGGCTTCCTCCCGTTGAAGACCTGCGGAGACCGGGTGGAGAGGAGGGGCGGGAGGGGCTCTGGCGTGCGCTCGATGAGGCTCATTCCGTACTCAGCTCTTCACCGGATGATCTGGAAGGGCTCCACTCCGCCGCGCTGGCCCTTCACTTCGTCCGCGAGGCGGGCTGCGCGCGGGACTTTGCCTGGTTCCTGGCACACCTCGACGCGCCTCTGCCTCCCCTCTGCTCCTTCGCCACACGTGAAGAGGCGGAATCATGGCTGGCAAAGCATCCACGTCCTCCCCATGGCGCCTCTGTGCAGGTAGGTGGGGAATTGCTCACCGTTGGTTACCAGCGCGAGCGCGACCAGCGATTGCTGGTGCGCTTTCCCTGGGATGGAGAGTGAAATGAAGTGAAGGACGAAGAATTCGATATCATTGGTGGTTCATCGCAACGTTTGTAGGCCCACGAACTCTGTAACTTTGCAGCAGCGCCATGGTTTGGGTTCGGTTGCATGCCTTTACCCCCGCTTCCAACCCCCTGATGGTAAGCCTGCTTTGCCTCGGAAAGACGAGGCGAAAGGATGCCGAACGCATGCGCATCGTGAACCTCACTACCTCCCTCGCTGTCGCCCTCCTGTTGCCAGCCTGTGGCGGGCCCGCCGCCGAAGAGCCGTCCCAGCTCGCCCTCCACGGCGGGGAGCTGTCCAGCACCCCGGCTTCCTCCCTCGCCGCCTCGACGGACCTGGAGCCCCAGTCCGTGGGCTCCTGGATCCTCACGGGTGAGCTGACCTCCGCTCGTTCCGGCCACACCGCCACCCTGCTCTCCTCGGGCAGGGTGCTGCTGGTGAGTGGCACCACCGCGGAGGTGTTCAACCCCTATACCAACGTGTCCGTGGCCACGGGGGAGCTCACCTGGGCGCGCACCCAGCACACCGCGACCCGGCTCGAATCGGGCAATGTGCTGGTGGCGGGCGGGTGGATCGGCAAGTTCCCTCGCTACTGGCGCAGCACCGCGGAGGTGTATGACAAGGTCACGGGCACCTGGTCGTCCGGGGACAGCATGAACACGCCGCGTGGCAACCACACGGCGACCCTGCTCGGCTCGGACAAGGTATTGGTGGTGGGGGGCGACACCACCGACGGGAGCCAGCCGGAGGCCCAGCTCCAGACGGACTCCGCGGAGCTGTACGACCCGGCGACCAACACGTGGAGCCCGGCGGCGTCCGTGTTCATGCCTCGCGCCGGCCACACCGCGACGCTGCTCTACTCGGGCAAGGTGCTGGTGACGGGGGGCAGGTTCACGGACTGGGCGCTCCAGGACGCGCAGGTGTATGACCCGGACACGGACGACTGGTCGATGCTGGCACCCATGCCGAGGACGCGCACCGGCCATGTCGCCGTCCGGCTCAACTCGGGCAAGGTGATGGTGCTCGGTGGCGGCCATGACGAGGTGGACTTCTACGATCCGTACAACTCCAGGACCCCCTGGACCACGGGTGACTCGCTCCCCTCGGGTGGCTCGGCCCTCAGCGCGACGCGGCTCTACTCGGGCGAGGTGCTGGTCACGCACTCCACCGGGCAGGCGTCGCTGTATGACCCGGCGACGGATGCATGGCTGTCCGCGGGGTCGCTGACGGCGCCGCTCGCGGCCCACACCGCGACGCTCCTGCACACGGGACAGGTGCTGGTGACGGGCGGCTCCTCCGGTGGCGAGGTCACCACCGTGCAGCGCTACACGCGCTGAGCCGACCCCGGAAGGCCGCTGAAAAGGGAACGGCGGCGGGCGCTCCTCCTCGGACTCGCCCGCCGCCGTCTGTCTTCACTCGAGTCCCGTCACGCCGGGTGTGGCGTTCCCTCGCCCCCGGTGGGCTGTGAGGGCGGAGGCTTGGAGTGCTCGTGGCGCTTTAGCAGCCGGGAGCGGGCCGTCTCCACCAGCGTGTAGAGCACGGGGATGAAGATGAGGTTGATGAAGGTGGACAGGAGCATGCCGCCGAACACCGCCGTGCCCAGGGACTTGCGCGAGGAGGAGCCCGCGCCCGACGCCAGCACCAGGGGCAGCACGCCCAGGAGGAAGGCGAAGGACGTCATCAGGATGGGGCGCAGGCGCGTGTCCGCCGCCTGGATGACCGCCTCCACCACGCCCTTGCCCTGGTGGCGCAGCTGCTCGGCGAACTCCACGATGAGCACGGCGTTCTTGCAGGCGAGGCCCACCAGCATCAGCAGGCCCACCTGACAGAAGACGTCGTTGACGAGCCCTCGCATCAACTGGAATCCCAGTGCGCCCATCATGGCCACGGGCACCGCGAGCATGATGACGAAGGGCAGGGCGAAGCTCTCGTACTGGGCGGACAGCACCAGGAACACGAACACGATGCCCAGCGCGAAGATGAGCAGCACCTTGCCGCCCGCCTCCTTCTGCTCGAGCGACAGTCCCGTCCATTCGAAGGTGTAGCCGTTGGGCAGGTTCTGCCGGGCGACGGCCTCCATGGCCTCGAGCGCCTGGCCGGTACTGGTGCCCGGTGCGCCCTGGCCGTTGATGGAGGCCGAGCGGAACAGGTTGTAGTGCTGGATGTTCTGCGCGGTGGTGACGGGCTTCACCGTGATGAGGCTCTCCAGGGGCACCATCTCGCCCGTCGTCGAGCGCACGTAGAAGGCGGAGATGTCGCGCGGCTCGTTGCGGAAGGGCGTGGCCGCCTGCACGTAGACGCGGTAGACGCGGTTGGTGAGCGTGAAGTCATTCACGTACTGGCTGCCCATGAAGATTTGAAGCGTGGAGTAGAGCGCGTCCAGGGACACGCCCAGCGCCTTGGCCTTCTCGCGGTCCACCGACACGGTGAGCAGCGGGGTGGTGGCGGTGAAGGAGGAGAAGACGCTGCGCAACTGTCCTCCCTGGTTGGCCTTGCCCGTGAGCTGCTGCGTCACCGCGGACAGCTCGTCGAGCGTGCGCGTGCCGAGCTGATCCTCCAGGACGAACTCGAAGCCGCCCACGCTGCCCACGCCGCGGATGGTGGGCGGCTGGAAGGCCAGCACCCGCGCTCCGGGAATGCCGGCGAACGGCCCGCGCAACCGCTCGATGATGCCCGCCAGGCTCTGCTCCTTCTCCTCGCGCTCCTCCCAGGGCTTCAAGCTGACGAAGAGCGTGCCGTAGTTGGGGCCGGTGCCCAGCACCGAGAAGCCGCCGACGGTGAACAGGCTCGCCACCTCCTTCTGCTCCTTGAGAATGCCCTCGGCCTGGATGAGCACCTGCTTGGTGTAGTCCAGCGACGAGCCCTCGGGGCCCTGCACGGCGACGATCAGGTAGCCCTGGTCCTCCTCCGGAATGAAGCCGGTGGGGGTGACGCGGTAGAGCAGCGCGGTGACGCCGATGAGCACCACGAACAGGCCCAGGAGCGCCCAGCGCATGCGCTGCCCGAGCAGCCGGCCGAGGAAGCGCGCGTAGCGGTCGCGGAAGGTGTTCATCGTCTTGTCCACCCAGCGGAAGACGCGCCACTTGGTGCCCTCCTGGGGCCGCAGCAGGATGGCGCACAGCGCGGGGGACAGCGTGAGGGCCACGAGCGCCGACAGGCTGATGGAGAAGGCGAGCGTGAGGGCGAACTGCCGGTAGATGGAGCCCGAGGTGCCCGGGAAGAAGGACACCGGGACGAACACGGCGGAGAGCACCAGGGCGGTGGCCACCACCGCGCCGCCCACCTGCTTCATGCTCCGGTGGGTCGCCTCGCGCGCGTCCACGCCTTCCTGTTCCATGACGCGCTCGACGTTCTCGATGACCACGATGGCGTCATCCACCACGAGGCCCGTGGCGAGTGTCAGGCCGAGCAGCGTGAGGGTGTTGAGCGAGAAGCCGAACGCGCTCACGAAGGCGAACGTGCCGATGAGGGACACGGGCAGCGTCGTGGCCACCACGAGGATGCTGCGCCAGCCGTGCAGGAAGATGAAGACCACGATGATGACGAGCACGACGGCCTCGAACAGCGTGTGGATCACCTCGTCGATGGACGACTGCACCGCGAGCGTGGTGTCGAAGGCGCGCTCGTACACGAGCCCCGGCGGGAAGTTGGCCTTGAGCCGCTCGAGCTCCTTCTCCACGTTGGCGCGCACCTCCAGGGCGTTGGAGCCGGCGAGCTGGGAGATGCCCAGGCCCACCGCCTCCTGGCCGTTGAAGCGCAGGAGCTGGTTGTAGTTCTCCGCGCCCAGCTCCACCCGGCCGATGTCCCGCACCTGCACGAGCGAGCCATCCGTGCCGCGCTGCACGACGATGTTCTCGAACTGCTGGGGCGTGGAGAGCTGGCCGAGCACCTGCACGTTGATTTGAAACGACTGGCCCGTGGGCGCGGGAGGTTGGCCCACCTGGCCGGCGGCCACCTGCACGTTCTGCTCGCGCAGCGCGTTCGTCACGTCCGCGGCGGTGAGGCCGCGGCTGGCGAGCCTGGTGGGATCCAACCACAGGCGCATGGCGAAGCGGCGCTCGCCGAAGATGCGCACGTCGCCCACGCCCTTGACGCGCAGGAGCGCGTCGCGGATGTAGACGTCCGCGTAGTTGCTCAGGAAGCCGATGTCATAGCGCTTCTCCTTGTCATACACGCCGTAGGTGACGAGCAGCTGGGACTGCGCCTTGTTGATGACGATGCCCAGTGCGTTCACCTCCGAGGGCAGACGCGCCGAGGCGGTGGCGACGCGGTTCTGCACGTCCACCGCCGCCACGTCGATGTCGCGCTCGGGATCGAAGGTGATGGTGATGGTGCTCTGGCCGTTGTTGCTGCTGGTGGAGGAGATGTAGCGCATGCCCTCCAGGCCGTTGAGCTGGCGCTCCAGCACCGTCGTCACCGCGCTCTCCACCGTCTCGGCGGAGGCGCCCAGGTAGTTGGCCGTCACCGTCACCTGGGGCGCGGCCAGGTTGGGGTACTGCTCGACGGGCAGGCTGGGGATGGCGATGGCGCCCACCAGCGTGATGAGGATGGAGATGACGCTCGCGAAGATGGGCCGCTTGATGAAGAAGTCAGAGAACATGTGTCTTCACCTGCCCCCGTCCGTGCCGCCCGTGCCCGCGTCGCGAGGGCCCGCGGTGCCCGCGTCGGCGGGCTCACCCGTGCCCGTGTTCGCGGCGCCTCCCACGCCCTGCTCCTCCTGCTCCGGCCTCGGCTTCGCCGGTTTGGGCTCGATGGGCTGGCCGTCGCGGATGGCCTGCAGCGAGCCGATGATGACGGGCGTGCCCTGCTTCAGGCCTCCGAGCACTTCGTAGTGGTTGTCCTGGAGCTGGCCGAGCTTCACCGGCGTGCGCTGCGCCACGCTCATGCCGCCATCCCCCTCGGCCACGACGGTAGCGAAGAACTGGCTGCTCTGCTGCGACACGGCGTACGTGGGCAGGCGCAGCGCCTGGCGCTCGGAGTACACCACCTGGGCGTGCACCACCTGGCCGTTGCGCAGCCCCACCGCGTTGTCGAAGGCGGCCTTGAGCTCCACGAGCTGCGTCGTCGGATTGGGCGTGGGGGCCACGAAGAAGACGGGGGCGCTCACCACCGGCTTGCCGTCCTGATCGAGCACCTCCAGGGGCGTGCGTCCCACCTCCACGTCCGCCGCGCGCTCGGCGGGGATGAACACGGACAGCTCCAGGGCGCGGCTCTGGTCCACGTTGGTGAGCGCCACCTGGGGCGTGACGTAGTCGCCCACCTTCACCGGGATGTTGCCCACCACGCCTTCGAAGGGCGCCGTCACCCGGTAGAAGCCGAGCGACACCTCCTGCTGTGACAGTTGGGCCTCGGCGTTGCGCGCGTTGGCCTCGGCGGCCGCCGCCTGCGACACCGCCTGCTCATAGTCCTGACGGCTCATCAGCCCCTCGCGCAGCAACTGCTCGGCGCGCTGGCGCGTGCTCTGGGCGAACTGGCGCTGGGCCTGGGCGGAGCTGCGCTGGGCCTGGGCGCTCTGCACTCCCGCTCGCCCGAGCCGCGGATCCACTTCCAGCAGCAGCTGGCCCTGCTTCACCTGCTCGCCGGGCTTCACCGCGATGCGCTGCACGTAGCCCGCCACCTGCGGATAGAGAGTGATGCTGCGCCGGGAGATGAGCGTGCCCAGGTACTCGCCGATGTCGCGCACCGGACCGGGCTCGAGCTTGAGCACCTCCACCTGCATGGGCTTGCCCGCGGCGGCCCCTCCCGGACCTCCCGCTCCTTGCTGGGGGCCCCCCGCGTTGCCGCCGGAACTCTGACAGCCGGCCAGGGTCAGCACCGTCAACCACACCCCTACACCACGACTCACCAGTCGCATGCTGCCTCCACCAAGAATGATTCGATTCGCGCCTGGAAGAACTGGAGTTCGCTCACCACCAGGTTCAGCTCCGCCTGCCGCAGCGCCGCCGCCGACACCACCAGGTCCTGACTCGTTCCCGCTCCCACCTCGAAGGAGCGACGGGTGAGCCGGTCGTTCTCCGCCGCCAGCTCCCTGGCGCGCTGGGCGATGCGCTGCTGCTCGCCCGCCACGTCCACGTTGCGGCGCACGCGGCGCACCTCCACCGTGGCCGAGCGCTCCACGTTCACCGCCGCCTGCCGCGCGATGTCCTCCTGGGCCCGCGCCTGCCACACCAGGCCCTCGCGCACGCCGCCGTCATAGAAGGGCAGGGTGAGCACCGCGCCGATGTTCCAGATGGGCACGCGCGCGAAGCCCGGATCCACCGTGAGGGCCGTCACGCTGCTCTGCGCCTGCAGCGTGGGCAGGTACTGGGAGCGCGCCGCCGACACCTGGCGTTCCGCTGCCTCCACCTGGGCGCGTGCCGCCGCCTGGTCCGGCCGCTGTTGGAGCTCCTGCAGCGCGCGGCATTCCCGCTGGCCCCGGTTGATCAGCTCCTCCAGGGACAGCCCGCCGCCGAGCCCGACCGGTTGGGGGCTGCCCAGCAGCAAGCCCAGGGCGTCGCGTGCCTGACGCAGCGATTCGTCGCCGGATACCACCTGCGCGCGCGCCGCCTCCGCGTCCTGCTCCAGGCGGATGACATCCAGGCGGGTGCCCGCGCCCAGCTCCATCCGCCGTTGCGCGAGCGCCAGCCGCTCCAGCGAGGAGCGCAGGTTGACGCGGTTGACCTCGGCGAGGCGCTCGGAGGCGGCCACCTGGGCCAGGGTCTGGGCGAGCGTGCGGGTGAGCTGCCGCCGCGTCTCGTCGAGGGAGAACTCCGCGGCCTGGCGTGTCGCGTCCGCCGCGCGCAGCGAGTGGACCGCCTGGAGATCGAACAGGGGCAGGGAGGCCGCCACGTTGGCGGTGCCCAGGGGCGAGGTCGTCGTGAGACCGCCCACGCCTCCGCCCGCTCCACCTCCGCCCGCTCCGTTTCCGGGCGCGCCTCCGATCGCCACGGTGGGGCCGAGCAGGTTGTACTGGACGGAGGCGGAGCCATTGAGGGTGGGCAGCAGGCCCGCGAGCTCCACGCGCCGCTGGCCCGAGGCCGACTCCACCCGGGCCAGCGCGGTCCCCAGCTCCGTGGAGCGCTGGCGCAGCATCTGGAGCGCCTCATCCCAGGAACCCACCTGGATGGGGGCCGGGGCGACGGGCGCCAGCATTGGATCCGACACCTCGGGCTGAGGTGGCTGCGTGGCGGCCTCCGGGGGAGGCGCGGGGGCGGGGCTGGCCTGGGCCAGCGTCACTCCTGGTGCGAGGACGACGTGTGAGAGCACGGCGGCGAAGAGGTAGGAAGTCATGACAGGCACTTCACAGTGGTGACTGTCCGGGCTCTCGGCTGCTTGTTCCGTGGATCATTGACACTCGAGGACATCTCGGGTGCCGACTGGTGAGCATTCTTTCACTCGAAGCGAAGTGGATGACACACCGCGCCAGCGAGGCGGTTGGGCAGCCGGGCGTTCGAGCGATGGGTGGGAGGAAAGGTGGGGTGGGGCTCAGTCGCGCGCGGTGCTCACCTCGGGGTAGAGCTGGCGCAGGACGTCCATGTGGCGGCGGCGGGAGGCGGCGGCGGCCAGGTGCCAGGTGGCCGCGAACAGGCCCACCGCGAGGCAGCCCCCCCACAGCGCCGCGCGGCCGAGGTGTCCGAGCAGCCAGGTGCCGAGCAGGGGCGAGAGGCAGGCGGAGCCGGCCCACAGGGTGGCGTACGCGCCCTGGTAGACGCCGCGCTGGTGGGGCGGAGCGAGGTCGGCCACCACGGCCGAGGCCACGGGGGCCTGGAGCACCTCGCCGATCGACCACACGGTGACGGCGAGCAGGGCGAGGGGGACGTGCGCGCCGAGCCCGTGCAGCCCGAAGCCCAGCCCCGTGAGGGCCGAGGCCGCCGCGAGCGCGGTGGAGCGCCGCATGGAGCCCAGGAGCCGGCCCGCGAAGGGTTGCAGGAGCACCACGAGCAGGCCGTTGGCCGAGAGCACGAAGCCGAACGTGGCCGGGGTCATGCCCCGCGCGGCCAGGTCCAGGGGCAGCGTCACGTTGTACTGCATGAAGATCATCGCGGTGAGCAGGATGGGCAGGGCGAAGCCGAGGAACACCGTGTCCTGGAAGGGCGCGAGCGAGGGCAGCGAGTGCGCGGCGGTGGACGTGGTGCGCGGCAGGTGGGCGGGGCGCGTCTCCGGCACCTTCCACCAGACGATGACGCCATAGAGGAAGGTGGTGCAGGCGTCCGCGACGAAGAGGGTGAGGAAGCCCGCGCGCGAGGCGAATCCCCCGAGGGGCAGGGCGAGCGAGAAGCCCACGTTGATGATCCAGTACAGCAGGCTGTAGGCGCGGGCGCGGTGCTCGGGGGGCACCACGTCCGCGATGGCCGCGGACACGGCGGGCCGGTACTGCTCGCCCAGCAGGCCCAGGAGGAAGGCGGCCGTGCAGATCTGCCAGGTGTCCCGGGCGAGGCCCAGCGCGAGCATCGCCGCCGAGCCGAGCCACAGCCCCACGAGCAGGGTCGCGCGCCGGCCGATGCGGTCCGCCAGCGTTCCGCCCACCAGTCCCGCGAGCACGGCGCCCGCGCCGTGCAGGGCCACCACGCCTCCCGCCTCCTCCACCCGGAAGCCGCGCTCACGCGTGAGGTAGAGCGCCAGGAAGGGCACCACGAAGGAGCCCAGACGGTTCACCAGCGTGCCCGTCCAGAGGTACCAGTAGGTGCCTGGCAGGCCGCCCACCAGCGCCTTCGCTTCCTTCACCCACCGCTCTCCCAGGTCACTCATGTCGAATGGGCAGTCTGTGGGAGTGGACCTCGCGAGCGCCAGGAGATAGCAGGGGGGGGCGCCCTCCAGGCAGCCTGTCTGGTGCGACGGCCATCGCGGCGGCGCCTGGGCTGTTAGAGTCGCCTCCGTCGAGCCCCCTCTTGCGTGAAGGAACGTCATGAGCAGCGGTACCCTGACGCCGAACCACCCCCAGGATCCCCACCGCGTGTCCGTGGAGATCGCCCCCGAGACCTTCTGGGTGGGCAAGCGTGAACCCGGCAATATCTTCTACGCCAACCCCTATCTGCGCCGCTTCCGCGGCACGGACTCGAGGACGCAGAAGCCGGCGGAGTTCAACCTGCTCATCGATCCGGGCTCGAGCAGCGACTTCTCCATCATCCACACCAAGGTGGCCTCGCTCATTGGTGGCATGGACCGGCTGTCGGCCCTGTTCATCAACCACCAGGATCCGGACGTGGGCTCCTCGGCGAGCATCATCTCCGCGCGCTACTCGCCGCGCGCGAGCATCCTGTGCTCCGAGGACACCTGGCGGCTCATCGTCCACCAGAACCTGCCGCGCAACCGCTTCATCCCCACGGAGAAGTTCACCCAGGGACTGAGCGTGCCCACCGGCCACAAGCTGCTGCCCGTGCCTTCGCCCTTCTGCCACTTCCGGGGCGCGGTGATGCTCTATGATCCGCAGACGCGGGTGCTCTTCACGGGGGACCTCTTCGGAGGCCTCACCGACTCCAAGGCCCAGGGTCTGTGGGCGGACGAGTCCGACTGGACGGGCATCCGCGCCTTCCATCAAATCTACATGCCGGTGAACACGGCGCTGGTGCGCGCGGTGGCGGCCATCCGCAAGCTGACGCCCGCGGTGGAGATCATCGCCCCGCAGCACGGCCGCATCATCCGCGGGCCCCTGGTGCAGCAGTTCCTCGAGCGCATGGAGCGGCTGCAGGTGGGCCTGGACATTATCGACGAGGCGCAGGATCGCACGCACCTGCAGGCGTGGAACACGGTGGTGGACCGGGTGCTGTCGCTGGCGCGCGGCTACCTGGGCGACTCGGTGGAGGCCAAGCTCACGGCGAGCCAGCAGCTGGCGGACACGGCTCAGTTCGACGGCTCTCGCCTGACGGTGAAACGCCTGGGCAAGTGGACGCTGGAGCACGTGGTGGAGCTGCTGTGCCAGGGCGAGCCCCCGGAGATCTCCGGCCCCATCATGGTGGAGGCCTCCACCGCCGCCGCCGAGTACAACCTGCCCACGCCCCATCTGGACATCGAGGGCAATGGGGCTCCGTCCCACGTGTCGTTGCTGGAGACGTGAGCGGGGACGGGCCGGCCGCGGTGCTGGCGGGAGGAGGAGACGGTGCACTCGACGGATGATGATGCCGGTGGCGTGACCTACCTGAGCGACTCGTCGCCAGGGCACCCGGCGTTGCCTCCGGGCGAGCGCCCGAGCCTGTCGTTGGAGCAGACCCTGCGTCCGGCGACGCCACCGGTGTCCCCTCACGGCACGCTCATCCAGGGGGCGGTGACGCCCCTGCCCGCCCCCGTTGCGGCGCGCGGCCTGGTGCCGGGTCAGGTGGTCGCGGACCGCTACCAGGTGCGCAAGTGGCTGGGCTCGGGAGGAACCGCCGCGGTGTACGAGGTGCTGGACCTCCAGACGAACCAGCACGTGGCGCTCAAGGTCCTGGCGGTGCCCCACGCGGAGGAGACGCTGGTCACGCGCTTTCGCCGGGAGGTGGAGCACGCGCGCGCGCTGGAGCACGTCAACATCCTGCGCGTCTTCGACGTGGGGTGGGATGGGGAGCGGCACTTCCTGACGGTGGAACTGCTCGCGGGCATGGACCTGCGCCAGCTCCTGCAGGAGCGGCGGCCCACGCTGGCCGGTGCCCTGCGCTGGCTCACCCACGCCACCGTGGCCCTGGAGCACGCGCACGCGCGCGGGGTGCTGCACCGGGACATCAAGCCCGGCAACCTCTTCATCACCCGGACCGGGGTGCTCAAGCTGATGGACTTCGGCCTCGCCAAGAGCGAGCACGTGCCGGGCACCACCAGCCAGGGCGCCACGCTCGGCACCCCGGAGTACATGGCGCCCGAGCAGGTGATGGGCACGCCCCCCGTGTCACCCGCCTCGGACCTGTACTCCCTGGGCGTGGTGGCGTACGAGTTGTTCACCGGGCAACTTCCCTTCCGCCATTCGCAGCCCGTGCCGTTGATGTTCCTGCACGTCCAGGAAACACCCCGGCCCCCCCGGCTGCTCTGTCCGGCGCTGCCGGAGCCGTTCGAACGTGTCGTGTTGAAGCTGATGGAGAAGCGCCCGGAGGACCGTTACCGTAACGCGACCGAGCTGCGTGCCGCGCTGGCGAAGCTGTGGCCCCTGGTGCTCGAACGCCCTTCATGAGGCTGGTGTCATGATTTCCGTTCTCGGCCTGTTGTTCACCAGCCTCCTGCTGGGGATGGCCGCCCGGCGCAGTGGCCGTTTCCACGAGCACACGGCGCACGTCATCAACGCCTATGTGATCAACGTGGCGCTGCCCGCGCTGGTGTTGCGCTCGGTGCACGGGCTCACGCTGGCGCCCGAGCTGCTGCTGTCCGCCGCCGTGCCCTGGGTCATCTTCGGCGTGGCCTGGCTGCTGTTCCACGCGCTGGGGCCCCGGCTGGGGCTGGCGCCCGACAGCGTGGCGGCGCTGGTGCTCACGGCGGGTCTGGGCAACACGTCGTTCGTGGGCCTGCCGCTCATCGAGGGCCTGCGCGGTCCCGAGGCCCTGCGGGTGGCGGTGGTCATCGATCAGCTGGGCTCGTTCCTGGCGCTGGCCACGGTGGCCACCATCTACGCCGCGCGCGCCGCCGAGAGGGAGACGCACCCGGCGGCGCTGTGGAAGAAGCTGGTGGGCTTCATGCCCCTGGTGGCCTTGGTGCTCGCGTTGCTCACCCATCCGTGGGCGTTTCCCACGTGGGTGGATGGGGTGCTGGCGCGGTTGGGCGCGACGCTCACCCCGCTCACGCTCTTCTCCGTGGGCTACCAGTTGCGGCTGTCCGGCCTGCGCGGCCGGGGAAAAGCGCTGTGCCTGGGGTTGGGCTACAAGTTGGTGCTGGCCCCGCTGGGCATCGCGCTGTTGCTGCTCGCGCTGCCGCGACTGGACCGTCTGTCTTTCGAGGTGACCGTGCTTCAGGCGGGGATGGCGCCGATGGTGACGGGGGCCATTCTCGCGGTGGACCATGGGTTGGATCCAGAGTTGTCCGCCCTCATGGTGGGGGTGGGCATCCCGCTGTCGTTGCTCACGGTACCCACGGCCCTGTGGTTGATGGGATAGGAGGCTTCGCTCAGGCGAAGGCTTCCGTGGCGAAGGACAGCTCGAGGCCGTCCGCGCGCATGCGCAGCCGTGGCCGGGACAGCCAGTGGCAGTGGGGGCAATAGCTGTGTGCACCACCACCCGGCGTCTTGCGGATGTTCACCGCGCCGCCACACAGCATGCAACCCTGGGGGAGGACGAATTCGGCGATGCCCTCGCCCGTGTTCTGATCAGGTGAACCGTTCATGATCCACTGGTAACGCAGCTTCCGGCGAGCACAAGTCTCACGGGTCGACTCTTCGTGCTCCCTTGGAGAGCAAGGAGGCGGGCGAGGGGTTCCGGAGCGCGCGCACTCCTGCTAGGAGAAAGACTCATGAAAAAAGGCATCTATTACACCCCGCGTCCCTCCCGTGAGCCCGTCACCCGCGAGGGAGATCCCGGCGGCAAGTGGTCCGCGAAGTTCCCGGACATGATGGGCTACAGGAGCCAGGGCGGTGGCAAGGTGCCCGAGGACTTCGAGTGGGCGAGCAACCCCAAGCAGGTTCAGGAAGAACTGACGCCCGAGTCGCTCGCCGCCAGCTACAGCCAGCGGGTGATTCCGCGCCTCCCGGAGCCGGCGCCCACGCCCGCGCTTCCCGCGGACGCGAAGCCGACGCCCAAGTAGCACCGGGCGTCAGAGCCTGGCGATCAGTGCGTCCACCAGGGCCCGCACGGCTCCGGGGCCGCCCTGGTGCAGGAAGAGGTTGGGCTCGGTGACCTCGAGCTCCATCAGCCGCAGCGCGCCCCGCTCATCCCGCGCCATGTCCACCCGGGCGTAGAGCAACTCGAACCCCGTGGCGGCGAGCACCTTCCGGGCGAAGGCCCGTTCTTCCTCGGAGGACGTGAGGGACTCGGCGAGGGTGGGATCATAGCCCGGGCGAGCCGACAGGGCGGCGGGCCGCAGGATGGCGTGGGTGTACTCCCCGCCGAAGAAGAGCAGCGAGCGCTCACCGTGGCCCTCCACCGAGGAGATGTAGGGCTGCACCATCATGTCCTTGTGCGGCAACACGCGCGCCATCAGCTCCCGCGCGGCGGGCAGCTCCGCGGGCCCGCGGACCCGGAGCGTGTCGCGCGCGCCCGCGGACACCGCCGGCTTCACCACCGCGTCGCTCCAGCCGTGCTCGGTGAGCAGGGCCTCCACGTCCGGAGTCGAACCCCGCGCGAGCCAGAGCGTGGGGACGATGGGCACACCGCGTGACTCCAGCTCGCGCAGGTAGCTCTTGTGCGTGTTCCACCGCAGCACCTCGGGTGGATTCCACAAGGGGCATTGGGCTCCGGCGCGCTCGGCCCAGGCGACGAACTCGTCACGGCGCCTGTCCGAGTCCCAGGCGGTGCGGATGAGCGCGAGCCGGAAGCGGCTCCAGTCCACCGCCGGGTCATCCCAGATGATGGGTCCGGCCTTCACGCCCCGGGCGGCGAGCGCCTCGGCGAGCAGGAGTTCATCGGGCCGGCAATCGGGGTAGGTGGACGCGGTGACCAGGGCGATGTCGAGGGGGGCACCAGGAAAGGGCATGTCCCCCTCGATATCGGGTGGAGCGGGGCGCGGCTACTTCTTCTCCAGCGGGCCCTCGCCATCGTTGAGCAGGGTCTTCTTCTCACCGGGCTGGGCGGGCTGTTCGAACGGACCCTCGCCGTCGTCGATGACGCCCTTCTTGTCCCCGATGTGGCCGTCATCCTGCTCGGTCCCGGAGCCCCCCACGCCTTCCTTGAAACCCTCCACGGCCTCCCGCGTCGCGTCGCCCACGTCGCGAGCCGTGTCTCCCACCTGTTTGCCTACCTCCCGGGCGTCCTGGCGCAGCTCTCGATCCTGACTCTCGGTGCAGCCGGCCATGAGTCCCGCGATCCCCAGCAGGCCCATCGCCACCCGTGCCTTCCAGCCCTGTGCCGCCATGGTGCTCTCCTCCGGTCGAAGTGGTTCGCGGGGAGAAGCTAGGCATCCCGTCCAGCGCGCGGCGGCCTCCCCGCTCCGGGTGGATGAGGAGCGGGCGGGCGAGCGGGCGAAGCCCTCACGGGCTCACTGCTGCTGGGAGGCGATGACGGCGCCGAGCCGGCGCATGCCCTCTTCCAGCAGCTCCGGCGGACGGTTGGAGAAGTTCAGGCGCATGAACTCGTGGCGCGGCTCGGCGGCGTAGAAGGGCGCGCCCGGCACGAAGGCCACGCGCTTCTCCAGCGCCAGGGGGAAGAGCGCCTCCGCGCTCATGCCGCGCGGCAGCTCCGCCCACACGAACATGCCACCGTCCGGCTGCGTCCACCGGGTTCCCGCGGGCATGTGCCGCTTCATCGAATCGAGCATGGCCATGCAGCGCTCGCCGTAGACGACGCGCAGGTGCTCCAGGTGGGCATTGAAGTCGAAGCGCGTGAGCAGCCGCGCCGTGGCCCGCTGCGCCACCGTGGCGGTGTGTAGATCCGCCGCCTGCTTCACCACGGTGACCGCCCGGAGGACGTCCCGTGGCCCCACCATCCACCCGATGCGCAACCCGGGCGCCAGGGTCTTGGAGAACGAGCCGAGGCTGACCACCACGCCCTCTTCGTCGAGCGAGGCCAGCGACGGCAGGTGCTCGCCCCGGAAGCGCAGCTCGCCGTAGGGGTTGTCCTCGAGGATGAGGATGCGGTGGCGCTGGGCGAAGCGCACGAGCGCGTGCCGGCGCTCCAGCGACAGCGTGGTGCCCTTGGGATTCTGGAAGTTGGGCACCAGGTAGATGAGCTTGGGCTTGCGCGAGGTGATCAGGCGCTCGAGCTCGTCCACGCGCATGCCGTCATCGTCGCTGCCCACGACGGCGTAGGAGGCCTCGTAGCCGCTGAACGTCTGCAGCGCGGCGAGATAGCTGGGGTTCTCCACCACCACCAGATCGCCCGGGTCGAGCATCACCTTGGCCACCAACTCGATGCCCTGTTGCGAGCCGTTGGTGATGAGCACCTGATCCACCCCCACCCGCAGACCGCGCTCGCCCAGGTGCGCGCGGATCCACTCGCGCAAGGGGCCGTAGCCCTCCGTGGTGCTGTACTGCAGCGCGGCGCGGCCCTCCTCGGCGAAGGACTCCGCGTGGGCCTGGGCGATGGCCTCCACCGGGAAGAGCTCGGGCGCCGGCAGGCCGCCCGCGAACGAGAGCACGTCCGGACGCTCGGCCACCTTGAGGATCTCCCGGACCGCGGAGGCCTTCATGCGCGACATGCGTTGGGAGAGCGGGAACGGCGGAGGAGCATTGGCGAGGGGGGCGGCGATCATGTTTCAGGCTCCTTTCAGCTCTTCTTCAGAGACGTGGACGTGCGTCCCCTCCTTGATGGAGGTCAGGACGATGGTGGTGTGAGTGCGCGTGACGCCCGTGATGACCCTCAGCGTCTCCACGAGCAGGGTGTCGAGCGTCTTCGTGTTCCGGGTGCGCACCTTGAGGATGTACGAGTCCTGCCCCGCCACGCGGTGGGCCTCGAGCACCTCGGGCAGCGCCAGCACCTTCTTGGCGAAGCTCTCGAAGTACTTGGGATGCTCGATGCTCACGCCAATGAAGGCGGTGATGTCCTTGCCCAGCTTCGCCGCGTCCACGTGCGCCGCGTAGCCCGTGATGACTCCCCGCTCCTCGAGCTTGCGGATGCGCTCGGCCACCGCTGGCTGGGACAGTCCCACCGCTCGGGACAACTCCAACTGCGTGGCGCGGCCCTCGCGCTGCAACAGATCGAGGAGGTGGTAGTCGAGTTCATCCATGTCGGCGGGCGGGCCTTACTTTTATAGGTCTCGGCGGTTTTCCACGAATAAGGTATATGTGGTTCAACCTTTGTGCAAGAAGCTTGAGGGGGGAGCCGCCAGACGGACATGCGCCGCGTCCGTGAGCCGCGGGAGAAGGGGAGGGATTGAACGAGCAGGTCTCCCCGAGGGGCATGACCCATTGGGGTGAGACGAACGCCTTGCGTGAACCGCTCGGCCCACCTGGGGGGCATGTTCCAGGAGTCCTGATGGGGGCGTTGCTCGACCTGGTGGGCGCGTGGGTGCTCCGGCCTCCTCGCGCCTCCCCTGGAGCAGGGGGGACGGTGCCGCCGGGCTGTTCTCAGCAACGGGTGAAGACAGGGGTGGGGCTGGGGCGCGTCACACCGAGCCCTGGGCGCCCGAGCCCTCTCCGGTCCGCGGGCGCAGCCGGCGGATGGCCCGCAGCACCATGTAGCCGTCGAGCGGATTGGCCACGTACCCCTTGGCTCCGATGCGGTGCGCCCGCGCGAGGTCCTCGTCGTCCGAGGAGCCAGCGAGCAGCAGCGTGCCGCCGATGCGTGCCTCTCCCGCGAGCAGTCCCTCCATGGCCTGCACGGGGGCGAACACCAGGTCCGAGGCCGTCGTGTGCAGCGTCTCCAGCGGGGAGATGACCCGGGTGCGGATGCCCTCGCGGGCGAGGGAGCGGGAGATGAGGGTCGCCGTGACGGGCGGCCATGCATAGAGGAGGACGGGCGCGTCGGGTCCCCGCTCCAGGGTGGGCCGGCTCACGGGGGGCTCGGTCTGCTCCTGGAAACGGTAGAGCGCGAAGAGCGCCCGGGAGATGGCCGGGTCCGACGCGACGTACGGCTCGACGCGGGGCTTGCCCGACACGGCCCGCACGGCGTCCAGGGCTTCCAGTGAGGCGGGCGCGGGCAGGGCGATGTGCAGCACCTCGCGCTCGCCCTTGTCGAGCCGCAGTGGGATGACCCGGTACTTCCGGGCGACGCGCTTGGACACCAGCCGGGTGAGCTTCGGGTGGAGCGGCTCCCGGTCCAGGTCGATGGCGGGGAAGCCCGCCTGCCAGGCGAGCGCGCGCAATACATCCGCCTCGGTGCACAGGCCCTCGCGCACCAGCGCCCTGCCGAGGGGCACCCCCATCTCGTGGTGGTGCACCAGACCGAGACGAAGTCGGGCACGATCGAGCAGTCCCAGCTCCATCAGGATCTCGCCGAGCATGCGCTTGGAATCGGCTTGCATGGAACAAATGTCACCACCGCGCGGGGGGCTCGCGATGGATGACAGGTTCAGCCGCCGCTCCTCTGCCCGCCAGGAGCTCGGGCCGGGTCAACCGCGCAGCAGCCAGCGCAGCAGCGCGTCCGGCTCGTCCACGTGGACGAAGTGCCCCGCGTTGGGGAGCGTGTCCACCGGGCAGTCCAGGGCCTCCATCCGGGCGACATCATCATCGGAGACGTAGGCGGCCCGGCCGCCGCGGATGCAGCGCACCGGCATCCCCGGGCGCGCCAGGGCGTTCCAGAGCTGCTCACCATTCATCCGCGCGTGGAACTCGCCGAGCGCTTCCCGGTCGAAGCGCCAGCGCACCCCTCCCTCCGGCGCGGGCTCCAGGTTCATCAGGAGCCAGTCCGACAGCGGGCCCGACAAGCCCCGTCCCGTCAGCTCCTCGCGCATCGCCTTGCGATCCGCGGCCCGGGCGGGAGCAGCCCGCAGCTTCTCCAGCACCTTGCCGCTCTCGGACAGGCCCGGGGGAATGGGGCCCGGGGTGATGTCCAGCAGCGTGACGCTCGCCACGTCGCCGGGCGCGGCCAGGCTCGCGGCCAGCGACACGCGGCCCCCGAGCGAGTGCCCCACGAAATCCAACGGCCCCTCCAACCCCGCCGCGCGCGCCGTCTCCACCACGTCCGCGGCCATGCTGGACAGCGTGGCCCCGGGCGGCAGCGGGGGCGAGGTGCCATGGCCCGTCAGGTCCGGCAGCAGGAAGCGGCGGCTCGGGTCCGCCGCGCTCCAGGCCGCCGCCAGCGAGCGCAGGTTGCGCCCCGTGCCGAGAAAGCCATGCAGCAGCACCGTCGGCCGCTGTCCTTCACCCAACTGGAAGTTCGCGAGGATCACCCCCGTCACCTATCTCCCAGGGAGACCCTCGGCAAGCGGGCAGGCAAGCCCCCGTTCCATATCCGGAATAGGCGGGACTGGTCGGCCATCGGGGCCATGAACAATTTCACCACATGATGCCCAAGCGACTGGACGGTGTGGGGTTCGGGGGACGGGGAGCGCGGTGGGTGGTGGGTGCGGTGGTGGCGATGGTGCTGTTCGCGGGAACGGCCCAGGCCCGGGCCGTGGGGGGCGTGCGCCTGCCGGACGCCATCTCGCTCCAAGGCAAGAAACTGCTGTTGGATCACATCGAGCTCAAGAAGCTGCTCTTCTTCGAGCTCTACGTCTGGGGGCTGTACCTGGAGCAGACGCCGGGCTCCACCCGGGAGGCCATCTCCTTCCAGGGACCCAAGCAGTTGCAGCTGCACTTCAAGCGCAGCATCCCGCGTGACGAACTGGCGAACGCCTTCCGGGGCTTCCTGTCCCACAGCAGAGTGATGGGCTCGGCGGACATGAAGCGGCAGTCGGAGCAGTTGGTGCAGTCGCTGCGCGCCGTGAACTCGGGGGACTCGCTCCTCATCACCTATCTGCCGGACCAGGGGCTGCGGGTGTCGGGCGAGGGCTCCCAGGGCGCGATGATTCCGGGCAAGGCCTTCGCCGACGCGCTCTTCGACGCCTGGCTCCAGGAGAACCCCATCTACGACCGCGACTGAGCGCCGCCAGGGCGTCCACGCGCGGGGATGGGTGAGGCCGTCGGGTAGGGGGATCCAAGGGGGGATGGGAGGTCAACCAGACAAGTTGATTCCATCCATCTGTTTTCAGAAGTAGTGTCCCCCGGGAATGGACGACCTCGATACGCTGAAGCGCAACCTGGGGGCGGCCCTCCTGGCGGCCCGGGAGAAGGCGGGACTGACCCAGGCGGATGTGTCCTCTCAAGTAGGGATCGCCACGGCGATCTATGGCCGGATCGAGCGCGGGCAGATGCTGCCCAGCGTGCCCACGCTCCATCGGTTGTGCTCGACGCTGCACCTGTCGGCGAGCGAACTGCTGGGGCTGGGCGCCGGTTGGCCGGAGCAGGAGGCCAGCGCGCGGGAGCAGGACGCGGAGCTGTCCGCGGAACTGCTCCACCTCGCCACGCTCCTGCGCCAGTTGTCTCCGAGCGAGCTGCGCTGCCTGGCGGCGCTCGCCTCGGACATCTGGCGCACGCGGGGCCCGGGCAAGCGCCGCTCACCACCAGGGGATTGAAGCGGACACCTCCGCGGATTCCCCGCGCCCGGGCGCCACGCTTGCGCGTATCGTCCCCGGCCATGGTTCTGAAAATCGTCCAGGCCGGAGAACCGGTCCTGCGCCAGCGTGCGCGAGACCTCACCCCCGAGGAGATGACGAGCCCCGCCACGCGGCAGCTCATCTCCCTCATGCGCGACACCATGCGGGACGCGCCGGGGGTGGGACTGGCGGCCCCTCAGGTGGGGGTGGACGTGCGGCTGGTGGTCATCGAGGATCGAGCGGAGTACATGGCGGGCCTGCCCGCCGCGGAGCTGGCCGCGCGTGAGCGCGAGCCCGTGGACTTCCATGTCCTCATCAACCCGCGGCTCACCGTGGAGGACGCGACGCCGGCCGAGTTCCAGGAGGGGTGCCTGAGCGTCTCGGGCTTCCTCGCCCTGGTGCGTCGTGCACGCGGCGTGCGGGTGGAGGCCTTCGACGAGCAGGGCCAGCCCTTCTCCCGCTCCGCCCGCGGCTGGTACGCCCGCATCCTTCAGCACGAGGTGGATCACCTGGACGGCACGCTGTACATCGACCGGATGGAGCCGCGCAGCTTCAGCACCCTGGACAACCACCGGCGGCACTGGGCCTCGCGTCAGGTGGCGGACATCCGCCAGGCTCTGGGTCTGACGCCCTGAAGGCGTGCTTCGGCAAGAGGTGAGTTCGCGCCTGCGTGCCCCACTCCACAATCGGGCGCTAAAAGTACACAGGTTGGGTTGTCCAGACTCACTTGAAGGACAATTTTTTCCTCATTGACGACTTTCCCCTCCGGAGGGGTGTGCGATGAGGTCTGCGTTCAAGTGGGTGGTGTGTCTCTTGCTGTGCGTGGTGGGCCCGGCGATGGCGGGCGAGGCCCCGCCGCCCGAGTCTGGGGACGTGTCCTCCCCGGACGCGCTCCTGGACGTCGAGGGCCTCTCGGAGAGCCTCACCGCGGGCAGGTTGCTGGAGGCCTCACGGCGGGTGGTGGATGAGGGGATCGCCGAGTACAGCTACACCGTGCAGGTGGGCCCTGGCGCCTACGACGTCATCACCGTCCACCGCGTGGTGACGGAGCTGCTTCCGGGCATCCCCCGGATTGGCCAGAAGCCCGTCTTCCTGGTGCATGGAGACCTCTGGGGCTTCCGGGGTGCCTTCCTGCCGAGTGTGGAGAGTTCCGCGGTGCCGCGCGAGAAGTCCTTCGCCCTGTACCTGGCGCGCCAGGGAAGGGACGTGTGGGGGGTTGATCTGCGCTGGGTGCACGTCCCCGCGACCACCACCGACTTCACCTTCATGCAGAACTGGAACCTGGAGACGCACCTGCAGGACGTGCGCGCCGGATTGCTCCTGGCCAACCAGGTGCGCACGCTGGGCAGCTCGAGCGTGACGCCCATGCCGCTGCTGGGCTGGAGCCGGGGCGCCACCATCGGGTACGCGCTGCTCAACGCGGAGGCGAAGTCGCCGGCGAATCAGCACCTGGTGAGCGCCTTCGTCCCCGTGGACATGGCCTATGTGTTCGACAAGACGGACGCGGTCCAGAGTGAGATCTCCAGGGCCGCGTGTGATGGGTACACCATGCTCTCCGCGCTCCAGCAGTCGGGCGTCTACGTGGAGGGCAGTGGCCAGACGGTCCAGGGACTGGGCGTGCTCGCCATCACCGCGCCCCAGGCGCCCTCGCCGCTCCTGATGGGACTCACCAACCGGGAGGCCGCGCTGCTGGCGGGCTCCGCCACCTACATGTTGCAGGGCGTTCCCCTCTTCGACTGGTACCACTTCACCGGCGGCCTCTTCTCGGGCACGACGCCCACGGGCCTCACCTGGACGAACGAGCGCTTCTTCTTCGACGTGATGCGGCAGGCCTCGCCCTTCCAGAGCAGCGGAGAGCAGGTGGAGACGCTGGCGCTGTGGTGCGGCTCGCCGACCCAGCCCTACAACGACCGGCTGAACAAGGTGAAGGTGCCGGTGTTGTACGTGGGCGCCGCCGGGGGCGTGGGCGAGCTCGGCCTCGCGACCCTGAAGCAGCTCGGCACCAAGGACAAGGATCTCTTCTCCCTGATCGTGCGGCGCCTGGCGGACAGCGACCGCGCGCGGGACTTCGGCCACGCGGATCTGTTCCTCGCCTCCGATGCGGACCAGCTGGTGTGGTCGCACATCGCGAACTGGCTCGCGCACCACTGAGGAGGGGGGCGCCCCTCACAGCGAGGCCGAGGCCCGTCCCAGGCCCTCGGCCACGGAGGTGAAGGCATCCCGGGTGCGCACGCGCTCCTCGCCGAAGCGCTGGGTGTAGAGCCGGCGCACCGAGGGAATTTGCGAGGAGCCCCCCGTGAGGAACACCGCGTCCACCTCGCCCGCCCCCACGCAGCGCGCGAGCAGTCCCTCGGTCACCTCGCTCAGCTCGCGCAGGAGCGGCTCGCACGCCGTCTCGAAGTCCGCGCGGGTGATGCGCTCGTGCAGCTGGATGCGCGCCTCCTCGAAGTCCAGCGTGGTCTCCTCCTCGGAGGACAGTCGCACCTTGACGGCCTCGATGGCGCGGAAGAGCCGGTAGCCCAGGTTGTCCATGACGAGATCGTAGAGGGCCGCGGCCTCGGCGGGCTTGTCGCTGGACTCCTGCATCAGCTCCAGCAGCTCCTGGGTGGACTTCTCGCGGATGAAGGACATCTCGTGCCAGGACAAGAGCTTGGCCATGACGTGCTGGGGCACGGGCAGCCGCTTGTCGCTGAAGCCCCGCACGCGGTAGGTGGAGCCGGCGCCAAAGCGCGGCAGGAGCGAGTGGCGCATGATCTCCGCGTCGAAGCGGTCACCACCAATGCGCACACCGGTGGAGCCCACCACGTCCGCGCGCCGGTCCGGATTGCCCCGGCGCGAGGGCCCCAGCCGCATGAGCGTCAGGTCCGTGGTGCCCGCGCCGAAGTCCGCCACCAGCACGAGCTCGTCGCGGGTGAGCTGCGCCTCGTAGGAGAGCGCGGCGGCGATGGGCTCGATGAGGAATTGAATCTGGGTGAAGCCGGCGCTCTCCGCGGCGCGGCGCAGGCGCTGCTCGGCGAGCGTGTCCGCGGCGGCGTCGGTGGAGAAGAGGGCGGGGCGGCCGAGCACCACGGACTCGGGGGCGGTGCCGCCGGTGTGGGGGGCGGCGGCCTCGCGCACGCGGCGCAAGAGCAGCGCCACCAGGTCCTCGATGAGCCAGGTGCGCCCGCGAATCTGCGTGGCGCGGAAGGAGGCGCTGTGCAGGAAGGACTTCACGGACTGGATGAAGCGGCCCGAGGGGTCCTCCAGGTAGCGGGAGATGGCGGGGGCTCCCGTGTACGCGTCGCGCTCGTCCTCGGGGAAGAAGATCACGGAGCGGTAGAGGCGCGGGTCGCTGTAGCCGGGGGAGACGGGGAGCACCGTTCCGTCCGGGAGGGCGAGCGCCGTGTTGCTGGTTCCGAAGTCGAGTCCACAGGCGGGCATGGGGCCGCCTCCTCTACGTGCAAATGACGCGGATGGGTAGCGCCGAGTACCGCTCACTCCAGCAGCGCACACAGCGTGTGCGTGCGCTTCTCGTCATGCCAGTCCCCGAGCTGCCTTCCCGCCTGGGCGGCATGCCGGGCACGCTCCGCGCGCGCGCCCCTGAGCAACGTGCGTGCCGCGGCGCGCTGGGCCGCGGAGCCATGGAGGGCGAAGTGCTGGAGCAGGTGCAGCCTCACGTCCGCGTCATGCAACTCCCCCAGTGACTCCTGCAAGGGCGCGAGCGCCTTGACCAGGGGCTTCACCTGGCGGCCCAGGGCGGGGACGAAGAGCTCGGCCTCGTAGCGCAGCTTCTTCACGCCCTTGCGCAGCGCATGCGCCAGGGCGGGGGTCAGGTCCTTCGCGCGGTTCTCCATGAGGGATTCCAACTGGCGCAGGCGGTGGCTCAGCTCCTGGCGCACGCGCCGCCCCCCGTACTTGCCCGGGCCCTTGAGCCGCCGCGTCTCCCGCTCGAGCGCGGGGACGGTCTGGTCCGCCCAGCGCACCAGCGCGCGCCGCAGCCGCCGTTCCTTGTCGGGCAGAGGGGACATCAGGCGCGCGTGCATCGCCTGGAAGCCGGCGCGTCTCGAGGACTCGCCCGTCTGGGCCACCTCTTCCAGCCAGGACCCCTGGACGTGGAGATCCCTCACCTCGCCGAGCGCGTCCTGGAGCCGCTTCACCTCGCGCTCGCGCGCCTTCAGGTCCCCGAGGTCGCGGAACGCCTCGAGCACCGCGCGCAGCCTGCGGGTGGCCACCCGCAGGTCGTGGACGCGCTTCGGGGTGAACTTCCGGGTGAGGGCGGCTTCCGCCCGGCGCGCGTCGGCCAGACGCGAGGTGAGCAGGTGCCGGGCGGCCTTGGTTCGCCGGCTCTCACGGTCCAGCCCAGGGGAAGGAGAGGAAGGGGACATGGGGGCGTATCAGAAGACCGCCCCCGTCCACCGTGCAAGCCCCGCCTCATGTCGGGCGGGGCCGCTCATGGAGAAGACAACGAGAAGACAACTCAGGCGTTGGGCGAGGAGCTGGTCTCCTCGCGGATGGCGGAGGGCCCGGTCTCCTCGCGGGCGATGTTGGCCGAGCCATACAGGTGGCTCTCGAGGAACCACAGGTCCTCCTCCACCGTGCCGAGCACCTGCGTGAGCAGATCCGCGGTGACCGGATCATTGAGCTCGTCGCAGCGCTGGATGCCCTCGCGGATGGTGGCCGCGTAGCGCGACACCCGGTCGACGACGACGCGGACATGGTCATCCCCGTTCACGGCGCTCAGGTCGTACTCCTCCAGCTCGCTGTTCTTGATGGCCAGCCGGATGGTGCCCTCCGCGTAGCCGCCCAGGGCCCCGGCGCGCTCGGCGAACTTATCGGCGTGCTCGCGCACGTGGTCGGCCACCTTGTCGAAGAGCAGATGGCGGCTGATGAAGTGGTTGCCGCGGATGTTCCAGTGCGCTTGCTTGACCTGCCAGTGCAGGTCCACAGCCGTCGCCAGGCAGGTGTTGAGCAGATCGATCAGCTCGGAGCGGGCCTCGCGCGGCAGGTTGATGTGGCTGGGAAACTTGGTGGTCATGAACTAGCCCCTGGTCGAGTGTTTCCGGAGGGAAAGCCCGCCGGTTCGCTTCAGAGCCACAGGGTGGGGATGGCGGCGGCGGGCGCCAAGCGGGGGTCCGACCACGGTTGGCTCGGCAGGGGGGCGGGCGGGCGGGCGGATGGAAGTGTCAGGGAGGCGAGGCGCTCGCCAGCACCTCGATGGCCGCGGAGATGACCCCGGGGTGGGTGATCATCGTCGGGTGGAAGGGGACGTGGAAGACGCGCTCATGCGTGCCGGGCAGGCGCGCGTTCTCCGCGGGGAAGATGACGCCATCCAGGGGGGTCCAGAAGCAGAAGACCTCGGTGTCGCCGAAGGGCTTCTCGCGCCGGTTCAGCTCGAGCAGGAAGGGACTGTCGGGCCGCATCTGCACCAGGGCTGGATCCCTGCGCAGGTACGCGAGCCAGGTTCCCTGGTGCGGCCCGGAGATGGACACGAAGCGGCGCACGTGGGGCTGCCCACCCAGTGACTGCATCCAGTAGCGCGTGGACAGGGCGCCCTGGCTGAAGGCCACCACATCGACGCGCTCGGCGTGGGTGCGTCGGCGCAGCGCCTCGGCGGCGCGGCCCACCTGGTAGGCGATGGCCTCGATGGGGAGCTGGCCATTGTTGGGGTGGAGGTCCACGGCGTGGAGCCGGTCCCGGGGCCAGCCCGCGGCCACGAAGGTGTCGAGCATGGGGTTGAGCCGGTTCGCGTTGTCATCCGTGCCGGGGACGAAGAGCACGGGCACGGGCTCGCTCGAGGCGCGCACCGCGGGCAGGGTGGCGCAGCCGGTGAGCGTGGCGAGCAGCAGTCCCACGAACACCCCGCGCGGGTGACGGGGATCGGCAAGTGGTCGGGAGGGCGTCATACGGGGTTCTCCGGGCCGGGATGGAGCCTCCAGGCAGGCGAGGGCTCATCATGCATGCAGTCCATCCTCCCTCACACCCGTACGTATGTTGAAGCCACGCGGGGTCTGGTCGGATGCAACCCCGGTGAGGAGACGGTCATGTCCAAGAAGCACCTCCTGGGTCTGCTCATGCTCGTGCAGGTGTCGGGTGTCCTGGGCTGTGCCACGGTGGTTCGCGAGAGCACCAAGGGGGCCCTGGATGCGATCCGCCAGCAGAAGGAAGAGGTCGACCAGGAGCAGGAGGACTCCCTCACGCGGGGCACGGCGGGACAGATGACCCGGGGCGCGTTGGACGCGCTCATCACCGGCGAGCCCCCGCCCAAGGCACAGCAAGTCGAGGAGAACCCCGGCAGTGTGGCCTCGGGTGGAGGCGCGGCGGGTGGAGGCGGGGGCGGAACAGCGGCTCCTTCTGGCGGAGCGGCGGCTTCCACGGGAACGGGCGGCTCGGGCCTCGGGTCACGGGGGCCCGTGTCCGTGTTGTCCGCGCAACTCGCCCGGGGGCTCAGCGCGGAACTCGAGCGCCAGCTCGGAGCGGATGGTTCGGGGCCCCTGGCGCGGAGCATGTCGGCGGCGGCCGGCCAGGTGGCCGCCTCGGTGATTCAGCAGTCCAAGGACGAGTTCGGCCCCATCTTCCCCGAGTGCGAGGGGCTCGACGGGGATGCGGCCCGGGGGTGCAGGGAAGCGCGGGTGTCCCAGCTCAGCGAGTCCGTTGGTGGAGGACTCGTCCGGGGCATGTTCAAGGCCGCTCAACCCGTGCTGCTCATCGTCGCCTTCGGGGGTGGACTGCTGGTGGGGCTGCTCGTCTTCCTGGCCCTGTCCGTGGCGCGCATCCACCGGGAGTCGGGAGGCGGCGCGGGCGTGTTGCGGCAGCGGCGCTCCGTCTGACTCACGTCTGCAGGAGGATGAAGTCCACCACGGTGCGCCACAGGCGCTCGAAATGGAGCCGGCGGAAGCCCGAGCCCGAGATGAGCCAGTCCACATGGGGCGGCCGGTGCGCGGGCTGGTCGAAGTGGCCGATGGCGTCCAGGTGATCCGCGCGCACGGCCGCCAGCACCCGGCCGTAGACCTGCGAGCGCGTGGGGACGATGCCATCACACGCCTGGGGACCCGGCAGGGCCCCGTAGGCCTCCACCAGCGCCGCGGTCTGCGCGGGCGTGGGCGGCGCAATGGCGGTGAGGGGCATGCGCTGGGTACGCCCGTACAGGAAGGCATAGACGGTGTGGGTGATCTGCGCGTAGGGGTCCAACCCCGCGCCCAGCCGCGTGCGCAGCGAGGGAGGCCGGGCCTGGGTGATGACGGAGCCGTAGCGCACCCCGGGCCGGTCCTGGCAGCTCGCGTTGAACAGGTCGATGCCCTCGGGCGTGAGCTGGGGGACCAGCGACGCGTCATTGCCCACGTCCCCGAGGAAGCGCACCAGCTCCTCGCGGCGCTCGGCGGAGAAGTCGCCCAGGAGCTGCTCGAAGAGCTGATCCAACAGGGTGGGGCGGAAGCCGAGCTGCTCGTCCCACCGGGTGATGAGGCTGCCGAAGCGGAAGGCCACGCTCAAGGGCAGCCGGCCGAAGCGCAACACGTACACGGTGAAGAGCGACAGCAGTTGCAGCAGCTTCTGGCCGAAGAGCCCGAGGAAGAAGGACGCGAGCGGCGTGCCCGCGTGGGGCGTGGACAGCGTCACCACCGTGCGCACCCGGCGGGCGAAGCGCTCCACGTCCATGTCATCGCCCAGGAGCACTCCGGGGCTGACGAAGAGCCGGGCATCGAGCCCTCCGGTGGAGTGGCCGACGAGGTGGATGGGGCAGTCGTCGTCCTTCACATGGGCTTCGATGGACTTGAGCAGGTCCCCCGCCCGCGTGCGGATGGAGCCGGTAGGGTGGGTGAGCACCTGCACCACCTCGACGTCCACGCCCCGGGCCTTCATCTCCGCGACGAAGTAGTCGCGCACGTGCCCGAAGTACAGCAGCTCTCCCAGGTTGGCGAAGCCGAAGAAGCCGGGAACCAAGAGGATGTAGTGCTTCGTCGCCATTCCGCCCAACCTTCAGGGGTCCGGGCCCTCAACTCAAGTCCCATGTGCATGCTCCCTTGCTCTGGTTGACGTCTGGGGCCTCCCAGGCCTGGAACACTCACCGTGAAATGGTGGGGCCGTGCTCCTGGTCAACCTCGTGGGTCGGGCCGGAATCCATCACGCGCGACACCCACCGGGCCGCTGGACCCCTCGAGGACCAGGAAACCCTCGGGGATGAGGCTCGTGGCGAGCATGACCTCGTTGATGTCGCGGTGCTCGGTCCAGGAGCGCACGGCCTGGTGCTCGGGAGCGAGCCAGAACGAGACGAGTTCGGAGCCGAGCGCGGCGAAGCTCCTCAGGCGTTGGAGGGGCCTCCCGCCCACGGCCGGCTGAATCCATCCGATGGACGACAGCCCGATCGCGAGCCCGAGCTCCCGGAACGCGAGACGCCGGGACGCGGGCTGACTCCCTTCGCCGTACAGCGGATACAGGGACAGTCCTTCCAGGGCGGCGGCGAGCAGGCGCTCGAGGAGCGCGCCATCCCGGAAGGCCTCGCTTGCCCCGAGCTGCGCGACGCGGCCGGCATCCGAGAGGAGTCCACCGAGCCCGAGCGGGTCGACCGTCCGCACATCCGTGACGCGCAGCAGCGCGGCGAAGTCTTCAACGGCCCGCCGCGGCTCGGGCCCCACCGCCGCGCCCGGGAGCAAGGCGCTCGTGGCCTCGAGCTGCACGCAGGTGATGAGCCCATCCAGCGGGTCGTGCTGCCCCATGGACGAGACGAGGGGCCGGGACAGGTCCGTGCTCATCTTCCAGACCATCCGGCGGCGTCCGGGCGGGCCGCGGGTGAAGGCGGCATGGGCAACCTCGGCGAGCTCCCTTGCCCAGAGATTGAAGCGCGGGTCGCCGGTCGCGCGCGAAACCTGGTCGAGCGCGTGCATCCACTTCGTGAGGTAGTGGAAGTACTGGCCATCCCGGTCCCACTCCAGCTCGTCGTCGGGAGGCTCGTCCGGCTGGCGCTCGGGGAGGGTCTTTCCGATGCGCAGGCCTCCTCGCGTGGGATGCGCCTCGCCCTCCCGCTCGTCCAGGCCACTGAGCCACCCGACGCGTGCGTCGTCCGCCCGGTAGCGACCGAGGACATGATGCACTTCATCCACGAGGTGGCGAGCGAGCTCCAGGTAGCGCGAGTCACCCGTCAGTCGTGCGAGCTCGAGGAAATTGCAGACAGCGAAGGCGTCCGTCCACAGATAGCGCCGCGAGGAGCGCCGGGAGCCGACCAGGCCGGTGCGCTCGGCGAAGTCCGTCATGAGACGGCTCGCGTGGGGGATGCCGTATGCCGCCGTGTCCATGTCGTGCGCCTCCCGTGACTCGAGATTGTGCACCTCCGTCTGGCCTCGGCACCCAGGGCGCTCCGCCGAGGAGGCCGCTGCTCGCCCCTCAGCGGCACCCACTCTCCCCCTCCTCTCGGGTTGACGTCCCGGCCCTCCCAGGCAAGAACCGAGCTCCTCTTCCACCCCCTCGACAGTCGGGAACACCCACCGTGAAACGTCTGCTCGTCCTTGGCTCGTTGTTGGCCCTCCCCGCCGCCGCGGAGGAAGGCATGTGGACCTATGATGCCTTTCCCCGGGAGGCGGTGAAGGCCGCCCACGGCTTCGAGCCTTCCCAGGACTGGCTCGACCGGGTGCGGCTGTCCTCGGTGCGGCTGGCGGGCGGATGCTCCGCGAGCTTCGTGTCGCCCGAGGGCCTGGTGATGACCAATCACCACTGCATCCGCTCGTGCGTGGAGGACCTGTCCTCGCCCAAGCGCGACTACCTCGCCACGGGGTTCTTCGCCAGGGAGCCCAAGGACGAGCTGCGCTGCCCCAAGGTGGAGGCCAACCAGCTCGTGGAGATGACGGACGTCACCGCGCGCCTCCAGGGCGCGACGAAGGGTCTGGAGGGCGCGGCCTTCAACACCGCGCTCAACGCGGAGATGTCGCGCATCGAGGGCGAGTGCGCCACCGGGCCCGAGTGGCGCTGTGACGTGGTGACGCTGTTCCACGGGGGGCGCTACCAGCTCTACAAGTACCGCCGCTTCCAGGACGTGCGCCTGGTCTTCGCGCCCGAGTTCTCCATGGCCGCTTTCGGTGGGGACGCGGACAACTTCAACTTCCCCCGCTACGGCTTCGACGCGGCCTTCCTGCGTGTGTGGGACACCACGGGCCAGCCGTTGAAGACAGACACCTATCTGCCCTGGGCGAAGGAGGGGGCGAAGGAGGGAGACCTGGTCTTCGTCTCCGGCCACCCGGGCGGCACCGAGCGCCAGAGCACCGTGGCGGAGCTGGAGTTCCAGCGCGAGGTGGCGCTGCCGTACACGCTCCTGCACCTGGCCGAGATGCGGGGCATGCTGCGCGAGTACGCCTCGGGTTCGCCCGAGCGCTGGCGTACGACCCGGGCGAAGCTGCGCTCCGTGGAGAACAGCCTGAAGGCGCTGCGCGGCCGGCATCAGGCCCTGGCCGAGCCCTCGCTGCTCGCGGGCAAGCGTCAGGCGGAGGCGGATCTGCGCGCGAAGGTGAACGCGGCGCCGGCGCTCAAGGCCACCACGGCGGGCGCCTGGGACGCCATGGCGCGTGCGCTGGAGTCCTACCGGCCCCTGCTCGCGAGCTACCGGCTGAAGGAGGCGGGAGACGGCTTTCCCTCGGAGCTGTTCACCCTGGCCCGGCAGCTCGTGCGCGCGGCGGACGAGCTGCCCAAGCCCAACGCCGAGCGGCTGCGCGAGTACACCGACGGCCAGCTTCCCGGCCTGCGCCAGCAACTGCTGCGCGAGGCGCCCATCACCCCGGAGCTGGAGGAGCGGCTGCTCACCTTCGGCTTCAACAAGCTGCGCGAGACGCTCGGGGCGGATGACGCGTTCGTGCGTGAGGTGCTCGGCCGCGAGGCGCCGGAGGACCTGGCGCGCGCGCTGGTGAAGGGCACGCGGCTGTTCGACGTGAAGGAGCGCAAGCGGCTGTTCGAGGGCGGCGCGGCGGCGGTCGCGGCGTCGAAGGATCCGATGATCCTCCTGGCGCGCCGGGTGGATGGCCTGTCGCGCGAGGTGCGCACGCGCTACGAGGACTCGGTGGAGTCGGTGCTCAAGAAGAATGGCGAGCTGCTCGCGAAGGCGCGGCTGGCGGTCTACGGCACCACGGGCTACCCGGATGCCACCTTCACCCTGCGCCTGAGCTACGGCATGGTGAAGGGCTGGCGGGAAGACACGAAGACCGTGGCGCCGTTGACGACGTTCGCGGGAGCCTATGCGCGTCACACGGGCAAGGAGCCCTTCCGGCTGCCGGACACGTGGCTCAAGGCCAGGGGCAAGGTGCCCGACGACACGCCCCTGGACGTGGCCACCACCAACGACATCATCGGCGGCAACTCGGGCTCTCCCCTGGTGGATCGCGAGGGCCGGGTGGTGGGGCTCATCTTCGACGGCAACCTGCCATCGCTCGGCGGCCGGTACGCCTACGTGCCGGAGACCAACCGCGCGGTGGGCGTCCATGGCGAGGGCCTGCTGCGCGCGCTCGAGCACGTCTACGGAGCCGGGCGGCTCGTGAAGGAGCTGCGCGAGCACCAGCGCTGAGTTCCTGGGGGAAGGCGCGGCCTTCCACCGGTCTTGCCACTGGAGAGGTCCGGCGGGATCCTGGCGCCCTTTCCCGCCTGCCTTGAAGGCCGAAGGTTCGTGGCGGCGTTGGAGGCCCTGGAGGAGGGCAACCCGGCGCGGGCTGCGACCCTCCTCCGCATCCTGCTCTCGTAGGCCTCGACCCCACAAGCGAGCCAGGCGCCTGCCGCGCACCTCATGGGAGGGTGGCCTGGGCCGGCGTGTACCCCAAGGGGCAACGCGGCTTCTTCACCCGCCTGGCTCACTGCTCGGGCGGGCCCCCGTCAGCGGCCCTCCTCGCCACCTCCGCTCCAGGCCGCCTCCTCTCAACAGGGCTCCTATCCGTCCTATACTTGGCCCTTCCTGCTCGTGCGGCTCAATGACTGGGTGCGCCCGGTGCGCGAGGCCGCGCTCCAGGCCGCGACGGCGGCGCTCCCCGGAGTGCCCCTGAACCTGCTGGTGCGGCACTTCCCCTTGGTGGAAGCACTGCGCCAGTTCAAGCGCGCGAACCACGCGCCCTTCGTGGAACGGGTGATGGCACGGTTGCGCCAGCCGGACGCGCTGGCCTGGCTGGCGTCGCACCTGGGCACCTTGGTGGGCCGCTCGCGGCGGATGGCCTTCCGGCTGGTGCTGGAGGGCTCCGAGGCCCTGGCGCGGCCCCTGGTCGAATCGACCCGGACCCGGCGGTGCGAGGGCTCTCGGCGGGGCGTGTGGAGGCGTTCTTCTCCGGCGAGGAGCTCTTGCGGCTGCTGGCGCGGATGGAGCGCTCCCGGTCCATGGTGGTGCGGCGCGAGGCGTACGTCACCTATGTGCGACGGGTCCCGCGCTCGGAGAGGCGAAGGTTCGCGAGGCCCTGCTGGACCCGCACCGGTCCATCCGTGACTACGCGCAGCGCCGGCTCTCTGGCACGGTGGATGTCGCCGAGCTGTACCGGGTCGCGCTGTGCGCGAGCGACCCAAGGTCCGGAGCGCTCGCCGGGTTGGGGGAGACGGGCCGCGCCTCGGACGCGTCGCTGCTGGTGCCCTTCCTCTCCCACCCGCGTGTGGCGATGCGGCGCGAGGCCGTCACGGCCCTGGGCAGGTTGGGCGCTGAAGGCCACGAGGAGACACTGAGCGCGCTCTCGAGGGATCCGGTCTCGAGCGTTGCGCGAGCCGCGGCCCAGGCCCTGGCCCGGGGCCCATTCCAAGGCGCCCAACTCCCGAAGTAAGAGGCGCACCATTTCGAGACGGGAACCCCCGCGCTCGTGCTGGTGCCCGACGCCTCGGACCTCATTCCTGGGCCGTCTCCTCACTCAGCTCGGCCCTTGGGGGAGGATGATTCCCGCCAAGGGGAGAATTATTTGACGCTGGGCAGACGGCTCGGTTGCTCTCCGGGCGAGATGAAAAGAATTTCGTGCGAAACCTCTGTCGCTCTGGTTTGAATCACAATACATAAAACAGGGTCGGCATGCGCGGTCATCATCATTTGTCAGTGTCACGAGTGCTTGAGTCGCATCATCCAATCTGACGGTAGAACCATCAGGAACAGGAGCCGGAGTTCGAGGTTTGGACTTCGCTCGGGTGTGTTGAGAACAAGCGACAAACGGAGGAGTCCATGAAGAAGCGTCTCTGTGTTGCGTGTGTGTCCGTGCTCGGAACGGTCCTTGCCATGGGTTGTGGTGGTCCCGAGCAGATCAACGGCTCTATCGAGAGTGGTGCGCAGCCCTCGTCCACCGCTCCGGATGAGCCCGGACACGAGGGGGAAGACACGAGTCCTGGCAGCACCCCTTCCGAGGCCGTTGGAGACTCTCACCAGGGAGGGGAGGTCCAACAGCTCAACACATGGACCTCATACTGCACGGCACACGTGTATGACCCTCCTGGCGCATCGTCGCTTCCAAATAAGACGGTTTATTGCCAGATGCAAGGAGGTCCTGCGTTGGAGTTCGGCTACACCGGGCCTGTCGACGGGGTCATGGGAGCCAATAGCTGGAAAGGCGTGCAGCTCTTTCTCGCACGGTATTATGGCTACACGGGCCCGGCGGATGGTGTTCCTGGGCAGAACACCTACAAGGCCATGCAGCGGGCAGCAAGAGATGAGGGGTACACCGGGCCTATCGACGGAGTCATGGGACCGAATAGCTGGAAAGGTTGGCAGATTCTTCTTCGGCACAGGTATTTCGGAGTCTGAGTCGAAGCCGGCCGACACGCGCGTCCCCCTGGCCGTCGCAAGGCCCAGGCCCCTGACCGCGACGGGTGAGTTGCGCGCCATCGGCGTCGCCGTGGGCGTGCTCGCCACTGCGCGCGGCGAGGGCTTGCGCTGGGGTGGTCCATGCCATGGCGGGTTTCCCTCCCGTCACGACGGCGAGGGGGACGTCTGGAAAGGGGCCCGCGCGCTGGATGAGCTCGACGGTGCGTGAAACGTGTTCCGTCTCTCCGAGTTCATCCTTTCCGAGGAGCGCATCGAGCGTGCGCTGGGCAAGCCGTTGGAAGCCGCCTTGATGTCTGGCCATGACACTGATGTCTTCGGGCGCGGTGGCATCGAGCAGCACCACGCCTGACTACGCCGGCCAGTTGAATGTTCCTATATTTTATATCCACAATGCTTGAACCAGCTAGCGATGTCCTCGAGGGTGGTGAGAGCCATGGCCTCAGCGATGGCATGATCAAGTTCCCGCGGGGTACGCGCGGCCATGCTCCTGAGCAGTTCTTTGAACTTGTTCCAAAGCGCGCCCACATTATCCATCACGACGATATCGCCCGGGTTGAGCCTGGGCACGAGCATGGACTCGACAAACGCCTCGAAGACATCGGCTGTGGTGGCTCCTTCGATGGTCATCAGCGCCCGGATGCCGTCCAGGGCCATGGCGCCCAGTACGGTGGTGACGACACCCCGGTTTCTGGGGACATGTTCCACCACTCGCACCCCCGGAGGGGCTCGTGCGTGAGTACGCGTCATGCTGATGTGGCAGCCGGTTTCGTCGAGGAAGACGAGCCTATGGGGGTCGAGCAGCAGAACCAGCAGGAGGAAGACACGTCGCAGGAACTGGACCCAAGGGGAGCGCTGCTCCGAGGCTACGAGTGACTTTTTTTCAGCCCCAGTCCTTGACGCCGCAGGGCTCGCATGACCGCGGAGCGGCTGGTGTGGACCTGGGTGCGAGCGACCAGCGCTTCGAAATGCTCCTGCACCGTGGCATCGGGCCGCATGCGTACCTGGTGCTGGAGCGTCTCCAGGACTTCTCCTTGGATGGGCGAGAAGTGGCCCCCGCCCCTCGGTCGAGGCTTGAGGCTTCCCGTCTCTGCCTCGAGTTTCAGCCAATGAGCGAGTGTTTTTTCGCTGACACTAAACTCGGCAGCCACCTCCTCTAGTGTTCTGCCACCACGCTTGTATGCTGCAACGGCTCGCTCACGTAGGTCCATCGAATAGGGCCGTGGCATGATTCCTCCTCCAGCCCTGATAGAGCAAGTTTGACCGGAACATTCAACTGGCCGGCGTAGTCAGAGCTGCCGCAGTCCCAGCCGGAGATCGTCACGCTCGTGCGCATCAACTGATTCCGGCCCCCCGAGCCGCGCGTTGACGCGGCTCGGGCGCTCTCCCGGCCTGCTCGAGGAGAGCGAGGCAGGTGTCTACGTCTCGAAGTGACGCCTCTACTTCAAGTACCAGCGCTGCGCCTCGCCACCATTCCAGCCCCACTGAACCAGCTTGTAGCCGTTGGTGGTGGCATTTGAACTGTCCAGAACGCCGCCGGTCGCCTTGTTCCAGATCTTGTAGCTGCCGTCTGCTTGCACATCCACCCACCAGCGCTGGTTGTCATTGCGGTTGGGGAACCACTGGATCAGCTGTGTGTCATTCGCCGTGTTGCCCGCCGGTACATCCAGCGCCTTGAAGCTGGAGAGGCTGACGATGTTCCAGGAGGAATCGTCATTTTGCGTGAAGAGCCATTTCTGATTCTGGCCGTAGTTCAGGCCCCACTGAATGATCCCGGCCCCATCGCCATTCTTCCCCCCATTGTCAATGGCCAGGCCAGTCGGCTTGCTGACGATGGCGTGGATTCCGCCAATCGCGTTGGGCTTGGCGACGGGAGTGTACTGCAGCCACGCCACGGCGCTGTCGTGCTTGGGGGTCTTGAGGGTGTTGTCGCTGGGCGTCTTCTGGGCCCAAGCGTTCCAGGTGAGGTTGTAGTCGGTGCGGCGGTTGTTCCAGATGGCGTCTGCATTCTGGACCATCCACGGGTAGTAGTTGTCCCACTGGCGAGTGTCGCGAGCGTAATGTCCGACGGCGCGCGCCACTTCATCGGCCCAGGTGTCCAGATCAGTCCTGTTGGTGGTGATGATGCCATTCGTCGTCAGGTTGTTCCTGACGTAGTCGATCGCCTTCTTGGCGTCGTTGTAGTACCGGGCGTTGCCGGTCGTCAGATACAGCAGATGGGCGTAGTCGGCGAACGTACCCTGGTTGTAAGCCTGTGCGTCCTTGATGAGGCGGCCGTCTGGATACACAGCGGTGTAGACCTGGCCGCTGTTGGCATCATACAGATGGCTGGTCACCCAATCATAGATCTGGGTCGCACGATCCAGGTACCAGCGGTCATACGTGCTTTGATACAGCAGCACCGCCACTTTTCCCAGGCTGTCGTTGGAAAGAGGCTCTTTGCGGGGGTCGTTACCGCTATAGGGTTGCTCCTCCCAGATGCCTCCGCCGTTGTACTGCGTGTTCCAGCCACGGGCCCAGGCCATGTCGAAACCAGACTTGGCCGCGTTCAGGAACTCGGTGTTCCCCGTGATCTGGTAACCGCGAACCAACGCCAACGCGAACCAGCCGATGTCGTCGTTCCAGCCGTTCCAGGACCAGTTCGGGGGGTAATTGACCAGAAAGGTCTTGCACAGGTCGTTGATGAGCGCCTTCTGGTCAGGGCGTCCCGTGCGCTCGTAGGCATCCTCGGCAACCTGGATGTCCAGGGCGGCGAGAAAGGTTTCGTCATACCTGCCATCGTTGATGGACTTCTTGTAGAAGGTCTGGCCTCCGGACTTGACCAGGAAGGCCCGGTTGTACCCATCGAAAGAGGCATCCGCCCTGTCGTTGCCGGCCAGAGCCGGGACGCTGGCCGCCATCAACACGGTCGCCGTGAACTTCTTCAAATGCCGCATGCGGATTGAACCCATGTGTCCTCCAATCTTCGCACCAACGTACAACTCCACACCCAACAGCACAGTCATGAGGGGCGGACTTCTCGAGGGAACCTCCAGAAGATCACGCGAGCACAGCGGATAGAACCTGGTGACTACTTATTCCTGGTAAACAAGTTTTGCGCTTATTACTTGATAAACGAGTCTAGGTCAAGCGCGGGAGCTGCCACGTCCCCATTGCCAGCACGAGCAGCAGCCGCGCGGCTTCTCCACCACCTGGCGCACTGCTTGGGCGGCCCCCGTCAGCGGCCCTCCTCGGCCCCTCCGCTCCAGCCCTCACCCTCAACACGGCCTCTCTTCCGCCTATGCGCCTGAATCCCATAGGTGTTTCGAACTGGACTGACCAGGGTGACGGGATATGAAATCTGGTGCAGCCACTGCCTCTGTCCAAGCCCAGAGCACCTGCGTTTCGAAGACATCCTGCTGTACATCCGGTCGGGAAGGTCCATGCGTATCGGCATCCAAGGAATCTTTCAAAAGCCTGTTCGCGCATGGGGTGGCTTGCTGCGGATCCTCGCGGTATGGCTCGCATTCTTCGTGGCGACCTGGGCCAGCCGAGGGGCAGGTGGCGGTTATGTCGCCCTGGGGTGCGCGAGCGTGCTGGCCGGTGCGCTGTGGTGGCGCGGGTGGCGGCAGCGGTCGCGTGGCGCAAGCGTCAAGCGCGCCGTGGCGATGCTGCTGGCGCTGGCGCCCTTGGGATACCTGATGATCCCGCTGGCGCCGTCCGTGCTGCCTTCCTTGCCGGCGGACGTGACGGTGCAGCTTTGGCCGACCGGGCCAGATCGCAAGGTGGCGGTCTATCGGTATCCGCCCGCAGATGCTGCTTCCGCCAACGGACTGGCGCTGGTGTTCGTGCACGGCGGGCCCGGCGCCTACGTGCGCGACTTCGATCGCCGCTTCTTCGCGGAATTCGCCCGCGACGGTTTCGACGTGGTGCTCTACGACCAATTCGGCGCCGGCCGATCGCCCCTGGGCCATGCGCGCACCTACACGCACCAGAACAACGTCAACGATCTCGTGGCGGTGCTCGAGCGCGTCAACAAGCCCGTGGTGCTGGTGGGGCAATCGTATGGCGCGACGTTGGTCACCTCCGCGCTGATGCGGGCCGAGGTGCGCGATCGCGTGAAGTACGTCGTGTTGACCGAGCCCGGCAAGATTCCCGGAGCGGCGTTCTCCTCCAGCCCCATGATGGCGGACAAGACCACGCGCGCGCCGGATGGTGCGCGGCCGCCCAGCGCCGCGGTGCTGGCCAGGCTCATGGCGCCGCGCGCGTTGCTGGCCTTGGCGCTGCCGGCGGATCAGCGCTATGTGTCGCAGGAAGAGTTCATCAACCATTACACGCCGGACGTGCAACGTGCGTTGGTCGCCAACGCGTTCTGCAAGGGCGATACCGGGCTGCTCGAGGCATTCGAGCCGGAGCGATTCAACCTGTTGGCCAATTTCCGCATCAGCCGGGAGGCGCAGGGGAGCCCGACGCCCGACCTCACGGGGATGTCCTCTTCCGTGTTGTTGCTGCTCGGCGAATGCAGCTATATCCCGCGCGGCCGGGCGATGGAGTACTTCGATGTCTACCGGATCGCCCGCAGTCACCTGATTCCGGGTGTGGGACATATCCCCTGGGGCAACGAGCGTGGGCAACGCCTGACACGCGAGGCGATCGTGCGCTTCGTGGCGCAGCAGCCGGGTCCGCTGCCCGATGAGCCGACGGCATCCGATCGGAACGCCTTTGTGTCGGCAGGGCGATAGGGACGCATTGACCGCGGCCACCCCAGCGGCTCAACCCGGCCGGAGCGAGGCGTGCACAGGATGCGGGTGATGTCGTGCTGCTCAAGTTGGTTGAGATGAAAACGCCACCTGCGACGAGCTGCCGCGGGTGGCATTCTCAAATCCTCGAGCTCCTCCCTTCGAGAGCAACCAAGGGCTCGTCGTGTTTCGGGATCTCCACCAAATCAGTAGCACCCACCGCACCAAGCCACGCGCGGCGGCAGGACCGGGCTCCCCGCGCGCGATGGCGCGGGGAGCGGACCCGTCCTCACGGCTGAGTGCCGTACACCTGGAACTCCCACAGCGAGTAGCCGTAGCCGGTCAGCGCGCGCTGGGTGCCGTTCATGCGCACGTAGCGGCCGGTGCCAGACACGGTGAGGTCGTCGGTGCCGCCGTCACCGGTGGTGGTGGAGTTGCGACTGTTGGAGAAAAGAGGGGCCCTGCCCGCGCAAGGGCCCGAGGACGCGCTGCAGGCGTACCAGGCGCATTCCCTGCAGCAGCGACTGCGCTGGACGGAGGTGGACGTGCGGCCTCCTCCCCGAAAGCAGCCCCGGTGCACCTTCCTGGAGGGCTTCTCCCTGCACGCCAATACGCACCTGCATGCCAACGACAGGCAGGGACTGGAGCGGCCAGGCCGCTACGGGGCACGCGGTGCGCTGGCGCTGGAACGTTTGTCACGAGCGGAGGACGGCCGCATCACCTACCGCATGAGGCGCCCGCTGCCGGACGGCACCACGCACCTGCTCTTCACCGGGCTGGAGTTGCTGCGTCGCCTGGCATCCCTGGTGCCTCCGCCTCGGGCAAACCTCACGAGGTTTCACGGCGTCTTCGCTCCAGGCGCCAAACTGCGGCCATTTCTGCTCCCTCAAGCAGGTGTGGAGGAGGCGAGCGCGAGGCTTGAGGTAGCGGCCAGGAAGGAACCGATGAAGGAGAAGACGCCGCGAGTGGACTTTCGCAGAGTGGCTCAAGAGGACGTTCGACTTCGACGTGTTCGTCTGCGTGAGGTGGGGAGGCAGGCGGCGGGTGCTGGCGTACGTGAACGAGGCGGGAGGGGTGCGAGCGATTCTGGAGCACCTGGGCCTGGCCACGGCAGGTGCGAGGCTGGCCCCGGCGCACGGGCCCCTCCAAGCCGCGTGGTGTTGAAGCTCAAGCCGCCAGCGCCAACAGAGCCAGGCCCCTGCCGCGCACCGCATGGGAGGGCGGCCTGGGCCGGCGTGTACCCCAAGGGGCAGCGCGGCTTCTCCACCCGCCTGGCTCACTGCTCGGGCGGGCCCCCGTCAGCGGCCCTCCTCGCCACCTCCGCTCCAGGCCGCCTCCTCTCAACAGGGCTCCTGTCCGTCCTATACTTTTTGCGTGCAACCCGAGGAGATGGACCGGCTGCCGAGGGGGCGCTGGGAAGGCGTCAAGCCTGCCACGAGGGAGCCTGGTCGGGATGGGCGAAGAGCGGGCGCGTCGCGGAAGAAGAGGCCCACTCGGAGTGGAAACTCTCCGAGTGGGGAGGCGATGACGTCACCCGCCATGCGGGCCGCGAAGAAGGCGTCGTCGCCCGAGCCGAGCGCCGCGGACTTGACGCCGTCGAGGAATCCGAGCTTCGTCTCCTGGCTGGCGCCGTTCTCGAGGAAGGTGTTGAGGTCGTCGTTGCTGATGGCGTTGATCGAGAGGCGTTCCCTTACAAGGGAACGCCTCTCGGTCAAGTCGTTAATTCAACCAGGTTATTGTCGGCACTGCTTCTACCCCGCTGGCGTAGTAGAAGTTCAGCACGCTGAAGAAGTCGATCGGTTTGCCCGTGTTCAAGTCATAAATCAGAATCTGATCTCCCCAGTTCGTCAAGTCGTCCGAATCCAGCCATCTCGGCGTTGTCTTGCCAATCGTATCGACGAACGAACTGTAATACTGAACCGGAGGACCCGAGCGGAATGACGATTGATGGTGCATGAAACCCGTGCCCTCATTGAGGTAGATCAGGATCGCATTGGTTGAGCTTGCATAGCTGGAAGTGTAGCTGACGGGCGCGGAAACATTGAGTATTTTGGCTGAATAGATGGAGTGGGTGCGGCTTTCGTAGTTTCCGTCCCAGGGAAAGTAGAATTCTCTTTTCCAATCGAGGTGCGCATTGGTTCCTCCAACCGTAACGACGTAGGACCCATTCGCGTAGATGTCGCCATTGGGATACCCCAGTACCGCCTGCAGATAGGAACCGGAGAGGGAGCGGATGCTCGACGCGCCTCGAGGATTGGCGGCATTCAACTTGATCGTATAGGTGTTCCCCAACGCACCGGCCGAATAGACTCTAAGCGCCCAATCGCCGGCCGGAAGCCCGTTGTTCGCGACGGGGCTGCCGGCGTACCCGCCGACCGAAGTCGGGTATGCGGTTGCCGTCGTCCAATCGATTTCATACAATTCTACAATGTAGTCCGGGTTGCTTGACGATATTTGGAAAAGGATCGTTCTATCCGCCGGGACGCTGAAGAACCAGAAATCGTCCGGCTCCGCGGCTGTCAACGAATCACCACCATTGAATCTGTCGCCGGTCACATCGAAAAGCAAGCTTGCCGAAAACGGGGGCCGGGTTACCGAGATGCCCGCGTTGGCATTCCCTCGCGGAGTTTCCGAGGCAAACGCAATGTCTCCTTCTGCGCCAGCAGGCGTCTCCACGCTGAGCCGTTTCAACGACAGGCCGCCAGATTTCACGGTGGGTTCCGCACCCGCCTGCGCGCTGTAGAGAAAAAACAATACTGAATAAGGGGCGATGATTGTCCGAAGTCTGTTTTCTTTTCTCATGATGAGCCTCCCTGGTTTGTGATTGGGTTGATTGAGCAGTATTCATGCGCGGGGCAGGACCGTCGTGGGCTCCTCGCTCTGGGGCTGGACGGGGGGATGACCAACTCCCGTGGCCCATTGGGATATCGAGAAGACGCGTCGCCCGGTGAGGGCCTCGTGCAACGCGAGACCGAGCGCGAAGAGATTCGCGCGCCCGTCGAAGGGCTCGCCCCGGGCCTGCTCTGGAGCCAGGTAACCCAGCTTGCCGCAGACGCGGTCCGCCTGGGTGAGGCGGACGTGGATGGCCGCGCGGGCCACTCCGAAGTCCCCCAGCTTCACTTCACCGATGCGCGACAAGAGGATGTTGGGCGGCTTGACGTCTCGGTGGACGAGGTTGAGCGGGAGACCCTCGCGGGAGGTGCGCCGATGGACGTAGTCGAGTGCCTCGCCGAGCTCGGTCCCGATGTAGGCCACCACGGTGGGTGGAAGGGGCCGGTGGCTCTTGAGCAACTCCCGCAGGGACAGTCCTTCGATGTGTTCCATCACCATGAAGTAGGTGTCCTGGAACCGGCCCACGTCAAGCTCCTGGACGATGTTGGAGTGGTTGAGGAGCGAGCCCGGCTCCGCCTCGCGGCGGAACAGCGTCACGAAGTCCTCGTCCTGGGCGTAGTCCCCAGCCCGCCGCGCCTCGCCCCAGCCCCAAGAAGGTGTCAGACGATTCGTAGGAGACGAGATGTCGGAACGAGTCCTTTGACACCCTCGACGGCGAGTTCGAGTTGCAGGTGGCGCACATCGAGCCGCGGCTCCAGGGCGTGGACCTGGTGGATGGGGGCGCGACGATGGCGGCGCACCTGCTCGCAGACTCGGTGGGGGGGCCCTACCTCCGCGTCTGGCGGGCGCGGTGCATCACGGTGGGGCGGGGACCACGGCGGCGTCGGTGCGTGCCGGTATTCCCCAGTTGGTGGTGCCCACGCGGTGGACCAGTTCATGTTCGGCCACCACGTCCACGAGCAGGGCTATGCTCGCCTACCCCTACCGCAGTAGTGCTAGAGTCACGCCCTCACCTTCGTGACTTACCTTTGCATACACCCATGAAAAAGACTCTTGCCTCACTTCTTGTTCTTTCTGCCGTTGTCATCTCCTGCAGTGATGAAGGCTCTGGATCCAAGGACCTGACCTTCAACCTCAAGGGTGCAAAGGCTCTTCTCTATAGCCAGCAGGGCATCAGTTCCGGGCGTTCAAAGGCTGCGGAATCAAACCTTTTCAAGATTGAAGCGAATGGCGATGTCACTCCCGTACTTGAAGGATCGGAAGTGGTGAGTGTCAATGCAATCTCCTGGGGCATGATAGTCACGACTCGTGCCACAGGAACGGATGACCTCCGGACTTTCTATGTAAAGCCTGACAACACCTCCGGCGAACTCCCAGCGGACATCGGGAGATTCATTGGGGAGAACGATAACGGCGATGTTGTATTTGTCACCAGCACGGTGCTTAGAAAGTCGACCTTGACGTTGGAGCCAATACAAACCACGCTCACCCGTCCGCTCGTGGACACCATGTCTGGCAACTTTGTCATTATCAGTGATAGGTCCATTCACCAGATCCTCAACACTGTTGACGGAGTGCGCTACAACGTCATGAGCTGTAACGGACCGCATGTCATGGCTTTGGATGCCACCCACGCGGTGATTGATGATTGCCAACCCAAGACAGTGATCGACATGGCTACCGGCGAGCGCACGGAAGGTGACGTCCTCGCGTTGAACCATGAGGGCGTACGCAGTGAGAACGGAGCCGTGGTGCTTGCTCAGGGGCTGGGAAGCGACTTCAACCTTTTTTATCTCGGTGAAGTTGACGTTCACGGTGGTCTCACGCTTGTCAATGAATACGGATTCCAACCCGGCTCCCCGTGCATGAGTTGCAGCTCGAATTCCGTGCTGCATAAGACCGGTGATTATTTCATCGTGCGCGAGCTCAGCAAGGTAACTGTCGTCAAACGAGGTGAACCCAATCCCGTCTTTATCTTGTCAGGCTATAACGTCACTTCTATTTCGACGAGTGAAAATCGTGTTTACTATCTCGCGGAAGACAGCACGGGTCATCCCATCACCGGTGTTTATGATCTGGTGACCCAGGAGAACAAGGTATTGCAGGACTCAGGACGGTTCACTGAGATCCATGCCATGAATTAGATGCGGGGTGCGGCCCCAGGCCCAGCGGGCCCCGAAGAAGGTGTCAGACGATTCGTGTGCGCCAG